>JAGVSZ010000072.1 GCA_019137045.1 Betaproteobacteria bacterium | reverse complement strand
AGCGTCGCGCCGATGTCCTCGGCGAGGGTCCGGATGTAGGTGCCCTTGCTGCAGCGGACGTCGATCACGAGCCGGGACTCCGCATAAGCCTCGACGCTGAGGGCATGGATCGTAACCGTGCGCGCCTCCCGCGCGACCACTTCGCCCGCGCGGGCGTATGCATAGAGGGGCCGGCCGGCGCGCTTGAGGGCCGAGTGCATCGGCGGGACCTGCGCGATCGGCCCCACGAAGCGGGCGAGCGCCGCCTCCAGTCGCGCCGGGTCGACCGCGACCGGCCGCCGCTCGATCACGGCGCCCTCCGCGTCACCGGTGGCGGTGCGCACGCCCAGCGCCAGGGTGGCGCGATAGCGCTTTTCGGCCTCCAGGACGCGGGCGCCGAACTTGGTTGCGTCTCCGAAGAGCACCGGGAGCAGCCCGCTTGCCAGCGGATCGAGCGTGCCGGTGTGCCCCGCGCGTTCCGCGCGGTAGGCGCGGCGGACCCGCTGCAGGGCGGCGTTGGAGCTCACTGCGGGAGGCTTGTCGAGGAGCAGGACGCCGTCCACCCGGCGCCAGGCGACCCGCGGGGCGCGCGCGCCCATCGGCACGATCGCCTCAGCGCGCCCGCGCCGGCCGGCGGCGGCGCGGCTTCGCCTGCGCCGCGTCGGTCGCGACCGCCTCGTCGATCAGGTGCGTCAGCCGAATGCCCGACTCCACCGAATCGTCGTAAACGAAGCGCAGCTCGGGGATGTTGTGGATGCGCAGCCGCGCCCCGAGCATCGAGCGCAGGAACCCGGCTGCGCGCTCGAGCCCCGCGCGCACGTCGTCGCGCTGGTCGACGCCGGCGAGCGACGTGAAGAACACTTTCGCATGGGCGAAGTCGGGGGAGACCTCGACTCCGGTCAGCGTCACCATCCCCACGCGTGGATCCTTGAGCTCGGTGCGCAGGATCTCGGCGAGCTCGCGCTGGATCTCGCCACCCACGCGCCGCAGCCGTTGCGCGTTGGCCATCTGCGCGCTCCGCGCCGCAACCTAGCCGAGCGTGCGGGCGACTTCCTGCACCTCGTAGACTTCGAGCTGGTCGCCGACGTCGATGTCGTTGAAGCTGCGCACCGAGAGGCCGCACTCGAAGCCGGCCTTGACCTCGCGCACGTCGTCCTTGAAGCGCTTGAGCGAGTCGAGCTCGCCGTCGTGGATGACGACGTTGTCGCGCAGCACCCGCACCTTCGACCCGCGCCGCACCAGGCCCTCGGTGACGTAGCAGCCGGCCACCGTGCCGACCTTCGAGATCCGGAACACCTGCCGCACCTCGACCAGCCCGAGCACGTTCTCCTTCTTCTCCGGCGCGAGCATGCCGCCGAGCGCCGCCTTCACCTCGTCGACGGCATCGTAGATGATGTTGTAGTAGCGGACGTCGATGCCCGAGCTCTCGGCGAGCTTGCGCGCTGCCGCGTCCGCCCGGGTGTTGAACCCGATGATCACCGCTTTCGACGCGAGCGCGAGGTTCACGTCCGACTCGGTGATCGCGCCCACTCCGGCGTGGACGACGGTGACTCTCACCTCCTCGTGGGACAGGCGCGACAGCGCGTGCACCAGCGCCTCCTGCGAGCCCTGCACGTCGGCCTTGATCACGAGCGGGAGGACCTTGACCTCGTCCTCCTTCATGCTCTCGAACATGTTCTCGAGCTTGGCCGCCTGCTTGCGCGCGAGCTTCACGTCGCGGAACTTGCCCTGGCGGAAGAGCGCGATCTCGCGCGCCTTGCGTTCGTCGCCCAGCACGACCATCTCGTCGCCGGCGTTCGGTACGTCGGAGAGCCCCTGCAGCTCGACCGGGATCGAGGGTCCCGCAGCGGCCACCGGGCGGCCGCCTTCGTCCAGCATCGCGCGCACGCGGCCGAACACCGCCCCCGCCAGCACCACGTCGCCGCGCTTGAGCGTCCCCGACTGCACGAGCACCGTCGCCACCGGCCCCTTGCCCTTGTCGAGGCGCGCCTCGATCACCGTCCCCTTCGCCGGCGCGTCCACCGGGGCCTTCAACTCGAGCACCTCGGCCTGGAGCAGGACGTGCTCGAGCAGGTCGTCGATGCCCTGGCCGGTGCGCGCCGAGACCGGCACGAACGGCGACTCGCCGCCGTACTCCTCGGGCACGACGCTCTGCGCGACCAGCTCCTGCTTGACGCGCTCGGGATTGGCCTCGGGCTTGTCGATCTTGTTGAGCGCCACCACCAGCGGCACGTTGCCCGCCTTGGCGTGGTGGATCGCCTCGATCGTCTGCGGCATGACCCCGTCGTCCGCGGCCACCACCAGGATGACGAGATCGGTGGCCTTGGCGCCGCGGGCGCGCATCGAGGTGAACGCCTCGTGCCCCGGCGTGTCCAGGAACGTGATGACGCCGCGCGGCGTGGTCACGTGGTAGGCGCCGATGTGCTGCGTGATCCCTCCCGCCTCCCCGGCGGCAACCTTCGTGCGGCGGATGTAGTCGAGGAGGGAGGTCTTGCCGTGGTCGACGTGGCCCATGACCGTGACCACCGGGGCGCGGGGCTGCAGTGCGGCCTCGGAGTGCGCGACCTCGTTCACGAGGTAGGCTTCCGGATCGTCGATCTTCGCCGCGATCGCCTTGTGCCCGAGTTCCTCGACGACGATCATCGCCGTCTCCTGGTCGAGCACCTGGTTGATGGTGACCATCTGCCCGAGCTTCATCAGCGCCTTGATCACCTCGGCCGCCTTCACCGACATCTTGTGGGCGAGGTCGGCGACGGTGACGGTCTCCGGCACGTGGATCTCGCGCACCGTCGGCTCGCTCGGCGGCACGAAGGTCTTGGGCGCTTCGTCGGGCTGGCGGTGCCGCCCGACCTTGGGCTGGTGCCAGCCGCTCGCGCCGGCGACGTCCCCGCGCGTCTTGATCACGCGCTTCTTCGCCGCCTCGTCCTTCCAGACGGTGACCTGCGGCTTCTTGGCCTTCTTCTCCGCGCCCTCGGCCGACTTCACCTTGTGGAGCGTGGTCGGGGCGGCCGCCGGCGGCTGCGCCGCCGCGGCCTTCGCGGCCTCTTCGGCGGCCCGCTGCTCGGCCTCGCGCATCTCGGCCATGCGGCGCTCGTGCTCCTGCTTCTCGGCGAGCTCGGCCGCCTGGCGCGCGGCGAGCTCCGCCTCGCGCCGGCTCTCCGCCTCGCGCAGCTCGGCCTCGCGCGCATCGACCGGGTGCACGGCCGCCGGCACCGCGGCAGGCGCGGGCGCGGGCTCCGGCGCCGGCGCGGCCTCGCCCGTCTCGCGCTTCACGAACACGCGCTTCTTGCGCACCTCGACCTGGATGGTGCGCGACTTGCCCGAGGCGTCCGCCTTCTTGATCTCGGTCGTCTGCTTGCGCGTCAGGGTGATCTTGGTCTTGGCGTCGGTCGCCCCGTGCGCCCTGCGCAGGTACTCGAGAAGCCTCGTCTTGTCCTGCTCGGTGAGCGTGTCGTCGACCAGGCGCTTCTCGACGCCGGCCGCCTTCAGCTGCTCGAGCAGCACCGCAGGCTTGACTTTCAGCTCGCCCGCGAACTGTGCGACGCTCGTCATTGCCATCGGCTGCTCCTCACTCCTCGCCCGCGAACCAGTGCGCGCGGGCCTTCATGATCAGCTCGCGCGCGCGCGGCTCGTCGACCGCGCCCAGCTCGACCAGCTCGTCGACCGCCAGGTCGGCGAGCTCGTCGCGCGTCTTCACCCCGCCGGCGGCGAGCTTCGCGGCGAGCCGCGTGTCCATGCCCTCGAGCGCGAGCAGATCCTGGTCGACGCCCTCGATCGACTCTTCGCTGCGGATCTCCTCCACCAGCAGGGCGTCCTTCGCCCGGCTGCGCAGCTCGTTCACCGTGGCCTCGTCCAGGCCCTCGATCTCCAGCATCTCGTTGATCGGGACGTAGGCGACTTCCTCGAGGGTCGAGAACCCCTCCTGGATGAGCAGGTTGGCGAGATCCTCGTCGACGTCGAGCTTCTCCACGAACAGCGTGCGCACCGACGCGGACTCCTCGTCGGACTTGCGCTGCGATTCCTCCTGGCTCATCAGGTTGATCTGCCAGCCGGTGAGCTCCGAGGCGAGGCGGACGTTCTGGCCGCTGCGCCCGATCGCGATCGCGAGGTTCTCCTCGTCGACCACGACGTCCATGCTGTGCTTCTCCTCGTCCACCACGATCCCGGACACGTCGGCGGGCGCGAGCGCCCCGATGACGAACTTGGCGGGATCGTCCGACCAGAGCACGATGTCGACGCGCTCGCCGGCGAGCTCCTGCGTGACCGCCTGGACGCGCGACCCGCGCATGCCCACGCAGGTGCCGATCGGGTCGATGCGCCGGTCGGCGGTGAAGACCGCGATCTTCGCCCGCACGCCGGGGTCGCGCGCCGCGGACTTGATCTCGAGCAGGCCCTGCTCGATCTCCGGGACCTCGAGCCGGAAGAGCTCGATGATGAACTCGGGGGCGGTGCGCGAGAGTACGAGCTGCGGTCCGCGCAGGCTGCGGTCGATGCGCAGCACGTACGCGCGCACCCGGTCGCCGATGCGCAGGTTCTCCTTCGGGATCATGTGGTCGCGCGGCAGCACCGCCTCCACCCGCCCGACCTCGATCACCGCGTTGCCGCGCTCCATGCGCTTGATCGCCCCGGTGGCGAGCTTGTCGCCGCGCGCGAGGAAGTCCTGCAGCAGCTGCTCGCGCTCGGCGTCGCGGATCTTCTGCAGGATCACCTGCTTCGCGGTCTGCGCGCCGATGCGGCCGAACTCGATCGTCTCCAGCGGCTCCTCGATGAAATCCTCGACCGCCACGTCGCCGTACTCCTCCTTCGCCTTGGAGAGCGGGATCTGGTGCGCGGGAAATTCCACCGCATCGTCCGGCACCACCTGCCAGCGCCGGAAGGACTCGTACTCGCCGGTGTTGCGGTCGATCGCCACCCGCACCTCGACGTCCTCGCTGAAGCGTTTCTTGGTCGCGGAGCCGATGGCCTGCTCGAGCGCGCCGAACACCACGTCCTTGTTGACGTTCTTCTCGCGCGCCAGCGCATCCACCAGCAGCAGCAGTTCGCGGCTCATCTTGCGTTCGATCCTCTCGTCACAGCTTCGGCACCAGGCGCGCCTTGTCCACGTTCACGAATGCGAGCGACAGCACGGCGCCGTCGACCTCGAGGTCCACTGCCTCGTCGCTCGCGGCGCGCACGACGCCCACGAACCTCCGCCTGCCGTCGCGCGGCACGCGCAGGCGCACCTCCGCCAGCGCCCCGCGGAAACGGCGGAAGTCGGCGGGCTTCTTCAGCACGCGGTCGAGCCCGGGCGAGGACACTTCCAGCCGGTCGTAGTCGACGCCTTCCACCTCGAGCGTGCGCTGCAGCTGCCGGGTCATACGCTGGCAGTCGTCGAGCGTGATGCCTCCGGCGCGCGGCGTGGCCCCCAGCGGGCGCTCGTCGACCGCGCCAGCGGGGCGGTCGACCTCGGCGCTGACCGCGCGATCTATGAACACGCGCAGATTGCGCGCGCGCGCGCCGAGGTCGAGGTCGACGAGCTCGTATCCGAGCGCTATCGCCGTCGATTCAACGAGTTGCTGGATGTTCACCGTCCGCGCCACAAACAAAAAATGGGCTCGACGCCCATCCCAGTAAAGCCTGCGGAGTCTAGCAAAGAAGTCCTCCCCGGACAACGGGATAGACGCGATGGCGCCTCCTGAGAAGGGTCAGCGCGGGGGCACGCGGCGAGCCGTGACGCGCGGTCCGGGAGCGCCGCGTCGGCGCGTCGAGCGCGGCGCCGCCGTAGGACGTGAGTCCATCCCCAGAGCGGCCAGCACGCGGCTCACTTCCGCGTCGTCGAGCGCACGGAACTGCCCGCGGCGCAGACCGGGGGGCAGCACGATCGGCCCGAACCGAACGCGCATGAGGCGCGTCACGCGCCGGCCCACCGCCTCGAAGAGGCGCCGCACTTCGCGGTTCCGACCCTCGCGCAGGCAGGCCCGGTACCACCGGTTCCGCCCCTCACCGCCCTGGTCGGCCAGGGATTCGAGACGCGCGGGGCCGTCCTCGAGCAGGACGCCCGCGGTCAGTCGCGCCGCCTCCTCGGCCGAAAGCCGCCCGTCGATCCGGATCGCGTACTCCCGCTCGACGCCGTAGCGGGGGTGCATCAGGCGCGCCGCGAGGTCGCCCGAGGTCGTCAGGACGAGGAGGCCGCTCGTATTGAAGTCGAGCCGCCCGACCGCGATCCACCGCCCGCCGCGCACCCGCGGGAGCCGGTCGAACACGGTCGGCCGCCCCGCAGGGTCGTCGGCCGAGACGATCTCCCCCGCCGGCTTGTGATAGACGAGCACCCGCGGCAGGCGCGTTTCCCAGCGCGGCGCGAGGAGCCGGCCGTCGACCTTGACCCGGTCGGAGGGGGCGACGCGCTGCCCGAGCGCCGCCGCGGCGTCGTTGACCAGGACCCGCCCGGCGGCGATCCAGGCTTCCATGTCGCGCCGGGAGCCGAGACCCGAGCGCGCCAGGACCTTCTGCAGCTTCTCGGTCGCGGGCGGCGCCGGCTCAGGCGGCGGAGGCGACCGCAGCGGACTCGGCGGCGGCCTCGACCGGGTGCTCGGTCGCGGGGGCCGCCGGGGACCCGGGCGGCGCGGCGAGTTCGAGGCTCTTGCTGATCTCTTCAAGCGGCGGTAACTCCTGCAGCGAGCGCAGCCCGAGGTCGTCGAGGAACTTCCGCGTGGTGGCGTAGAGCGCGGGCCGACCCGGGGCATCGCGGTGGCCGACGACGTCGATCCACCCGCGCGCCTCGAGCGTGCGGATGACTCCCGGGGAGACGGTCACGCCGCGGACGTCCTCGATGTCCCCGCGCGTCACCGGCTGCCGGTAGGCGACGATCGCGAGGGTCTCGAGCACCGCGCGCGAATAGCGCGGCGCCTTCTCGGGATTCATGCGGTCGAGATAGGGCTGGAACTCGGGGCGAGTCTGGAAGCGCCAGCCGCCGGCGAGGTGCACGAGTTCGACGCCGCGCCCGGCCCACGCCTCGCGCAGCTCGTCGAGGAGCCGGCGGATGGTGTCGGCCCCGAGCTCCTGCTCGAAGAGCCGGCGCAGGTCCGCGATCGCGAGCGGTTCCTGGCTCGCGAGGAGCGCGGTCTCGAGCACGATCCTGGCGTCTGCGGGATTCAGCATGGCGGGAGTCCGTTCAATCGCGCCCGGGGCCCGGCGCGGGCGCGGCGGGCGTCTCCTCCCCGCCCGCGAGCCGCACGTAGATCGGCGCATAGGCCTGCGCCTGGGTGACCTCGATCAGGCCCTCGCGCGCGAGCTCGAGCAGGGCGAGGAAGTTGACCACCAGCACGGCGACGCCGCGCCAGGGCTCGAAGAGATCGGTGAACGCGCGGAACCCGGCGCCCGCGAGCCGGCGCAGGATCGCCGCCATGTGCTCGCGCACCGACAGCTCGTCGCGCGTCACCTTGTGGTGCCGGCTCAGGCGCGCGCGCCCGAGGAGCACCCGCCACGCGTTCTCGAGGTCGTGGGCGTGGACCTGCGGCAGGCGCTTCACGATCGACTGCTCGATCCAGACCTCGACCGCGGTGAAGTCGCGGTCGCGCTGCGGCAGCGCGTCGAGCCTCTGGCCGGCGAGCTTCATGCGCTCGTACTCGAGCAGACGCCGGACGAGCTCCGCGCGCGGGTCGAGCTCCTCCTCGGGCGCCTGCCGCGGCCGCGGCAGGAGCAGCCGCGACTTGATCTCCATCAGCATCGCGGCCATGACCAGGTACTCCGCCGCGAGCTCGAGGTTCCTGCGCCGCATCGCCTCGACGTAGTCGAGGTACTGCCGCGTCAGCCGCGCCATCGGGATGTCGAGGATGTCGACGTTCGCCTTGCGGATCAGGTAGAGCAGCAGGTCGAGCGGCCCCTCGAAGGTGTCGAGGAACACCTCGAGCGCGTCGGGGGGGATGTAGAGATCGGCCGGCAGCTCCGCGAGCGGCTGGCCGCGCACCTTGGCCACCGTCGGCGGCGGCGCTGCGCTGGAGTGGACGAGCTCGAGGCTCATGGCTCAAGTGTAGTTGAGACCCATGACCTCGCGCACCTCGCGCATGGTCTCGCGCGCGAGCTCGCGCGCCTTGTCGCAGCCGTCGGCGACGATGCTGCGCACCAGCGTCGGGTCGTCCAGGTACTTCTGGGCGCGCTCGCGCATCGGTCCCTGCTCGGCCAGCACCTGGTCGATCACCGGCTGCTTGCACTCCAGGCACCCGAACCCCGCGGTCCGGCACCCCTTCTGCACCCAGGCCCGCGTCGCCTCGTCCGAGTACACGAGGTGGAACTGCCACACCGGGCACTTGTCCGGGTCGCCGGGGTCGGCGCGCTTCACGCGCGCCGGGTCGGTCGGCATGGTGCGGATCTTGCGCGTCACCGACTCCGCGTCCTCGCGCAGTCCGATCGTGTTGCCGTACGACTTCGACATCTTCGCCCCGTCCAGCCCCGGCAGCTTCGACGCCTCGGTCAGCAGCACGTCCGGCTCCACCAGGATCATCCGGCCGCCGCCCTCGAGGTAGCCGAACAGCCGCTCCCGATCGGCGAGCGCGAGGTTCTGCGCCTCCTCGAGCAGGGCGCGCGCGGACTCGAGCGCGGCCTGGTCGCCCTGCTCCTGGAACTTGGTGCGCAGCTCGCGGTAGAGCTTCGCCTTGCGGCTGCCGAGCTTCTTCACCGCGGCGGCGGCCTTCTCCTCGAAC
>JAGVSZ010000482.1 GCA_019137045.1 Betaproteobacteria bacterium | reverse complement strand
GCGCCGCCAGCCCTCGATGCGCTCCAGCGTGATGCGGTTGTAGTTGTCCATGCCGACTCCGAACAGCGGGAACCGGTCGGCGGCGGCGAGCGCGGCGCTCCAGATCGTGTCGCGATAGGAGAACGGGTTGCCGCTGGCGTCGTACTGCTGCTGCTTCTTGACGATCTCGAGGTTGAGCGCGAACGCTCCAACGACGAGCACTGCCATCGCCGCGCCCATCGCGACCGCGGGCAAGCGCGAGCGTGGCCACCACGCTGCGCTGAGCAATGCCGCGAGCGCCCCCGCGGCGAGGAGCGCGGCGCGGCTCGCCATGACGACCAGAGATCCGGCGAAGCACGCGACGAGGCAAGCGCTCAGCGCGCGCTTGACCCGGGAGAGCTGCGGCCAGTAGGCCATCGCGAGCCCCGCCGCAACGCCGGTCATGATCGCGAGATAGATCGCGCTGTGGTTGACGTGCCCGACCGATTTCAGTTCGAGCGTGATCCCGGTGCGGGTCCGGAACAGGAGATCGAGGAGACTCAGGCTCGGGTCGTTGGCGGCGATCACCTGGTGCTTCAGGACGTAGAGCCAGTAGCCGAGCAGCAACGTGCATGCGGTTCCCAGCACCAGGGACACGAGCACGGCGACCCAGGTCCGTTCGTCATAGCCCCCGCGCTTGACCAGCCAGCCGAGCACGACGTAGCGGACGAGGTCCCAGACGCCCGGCCATTCGCGGTACTTGATGCCCGCGAAGACCGTCGCGACGATGCCCGAGGCGAGCCACAGCGCGAAGAGCGTGTCCCAGCCGTCCCAGCGGCCGCCCCACTCGCGGTCGCGGAATCGGTAGGCGACCCAGGCGATCAGGTACAGCCCGGCGAAAATCTGCTTGGGCGCCTCCACGAGCGGCAGGACGAACGCGAGCGCGAGGAGCGCGAAGACTTCGACGGGACGACGCTCGGCTCTAAGGAGAGAGGAAACCACGAATTCTCGCTTGAAGGGGCGGTATTATAGCCGCCGCCTGATGCCTTCCCTCTCTCATTCCGGCCGTTCGGCGCGGTCGTGACGCGCCGGTTCCTCTTCGTCCTGCGCACCAAGCTGGGCGACACGCTGATTCACTTCCAGACGGTGCAGGCGTTCGCCGCGCGGCATCCGCGCGACGAAGTGTGGCTGCTCGTTCGGCGCGACTACGCACCGCTCCTCGGCGGCGAGCCGGCCGTGCGGTTCGTCTTCTTCGGCAATCGCGCGGAGATGGTCGCGAAGCTGCTGTGGCTGCGCGTTGCTGCGCAGCCGTTCGACGCGCTTGCGGTGCTGACCGGCTACGGGCCGGCGATGCGGCAAATCGCAGCACTGGTGCGCGCGCGGCGGAAACTGTTCTTCGATGGACGGTTTCCCGCGGCGTACCCCGAGCATCCGGCGGCGTACGTCGAGACGAACCTGGTGGACCGCTCCTGGCAGACCGCGCGGCTGCTCGACCCGGACCTGCCGAAGCCGACGCGCCTTGCCCTGCCCGCACTCGCGTCCCGCCGCGCGCCGCGCGCCGCGGACCAGGGGCCGGTCGGGCTCGTGCCGCTCGCCAACGAGCTGCGCAAAAACATGGACGCCGCCGCGGTCGCAGCGCTGGTCGAGCGGGTGCGGGTCCTTCATCCGGGGCACCCGATCTGGATCCTGCTGAACCCGTCGGATCGCGGCGCGGCGGCCCTGTTGCGCGCCCCGCTCCCGGCCGGCGTCGAGGTGAAGCGGTTTCGCAGCCTCGCGGACCTCGTGCCGCTCTGCCTCGAGCTCGGCGCGTGGTACGGGACCGACACGGGCCTCTATCATCTCGCGGTGGCGCTCGGCATCCCGGCAACCGTTTTCTTCGGCCCGACGCAGCCGCGGCTCATCGTCATGCCGGACCAGCCGGCCGTGACCGCGGTGCGGCTCGCCGCGCTCGGCGGCGCGCACTGCGACGAGAAATCGTGCGCGCGGCCGGTCTGCCTGAACCAGGCCGTCGCCGTGTGGCACGGCGCGCAAGGCGCGCCGCGGCTGGACGACACGCCCGTCGCCTGCCCGCTGCGCGCCGCGCCCGCCGACGCGCTGGTCGCCAATGCCATCCATGAGAATCCTCGTCGTCAAGCGTGACAAGATCGGCGACCTGCTGCTGACGACGCCGCTGCTCGCGCACCTGCGGCGCACGCGGCCGCGCGACGAGATCCACCTGCTCGCGAACGACTACAACGCGTGGGTGGTGCGCGACAACCCGAGCGTGGACCGCCTCTGGGTCTATTCGCGCGTGCGCACCGGCCGCAAGGTGAGCGTGCCCGCGGCGTTCGCCTCCGGCTGGCAGCTCGTGCAGCTCCGCCGGCAGCGCTTCGACGTGGCCATCGTCGCCAACGGCGCCGAGTCGCACCGCGCGATCAAGCGCGCGCTGGCGGTGGGCGCGAAGCGCGTCGTCGCCTACGCGGAGGATCCCGCGCGCTGGCCGCGCGTGAGCGACCCGCTCCCGCCCGACCGCGAGCGCCACGAGTGCGACGCGCTGCTCGGGCTGCTCGCCCCGCTCGGCATCCCGCCCCCCGCCGAGCCGGTCTGGCCGGTGTTCAGCCTGCCGGCGGGCGAGCAGGCGTTCGCGGAGCGCTGGCTCGCGGAGCGCCGCCTCGCGCCGCGCCGGTTCGTCGTCCTCGGGCTCGGCGCGCGCCGCGCGAAGAAGCAGCCGACGCGCGACCAGATCCTCGCGTGGACCCGGCGCTTCCGGGACGAGCTCGCGCTCGACACCGTCTTCATGTGGACGCCGGGCAGGAGCGACAGCCCGCTCTACCCCGGCGACGACGACGTGGCGCAGCCGGTCCTCGACGCGCGCGCGCCGTGGATCCACCCGTTCCGCGGCCCGATCCTGCCCGCGCTCGGGCTCGTGTGGAACGCGCGCACGTCGCTCTTCCCCGACTCGGGGCTGATGCACTTCGCCGCCGCGAGCCCGGGCGGCGTGCTCGGGTTCTTCGCCGAGACCGACGTCTCCCCTTCGCCCGTCAACTGGGCGCCGCGCGGCCCGCGCGCGACCTACCTGGAGGCGCGCAAGAGCGTCGCCGAGCTGCGCGAGGACGACGTGCTCGGCATCGTGCGCGGGCTCGCAGGGGGCCGCTGAGACCAGCTTTCGAGGCCTCCGTCCCATTGACAGCCGGGTATGCCGTTAATACCCTAGTACTACCAAAGCTAGGGACCTCGGCCATGGCGGTCACCACGATCAAGCTTCCCGACGAGCTCAAGGAACGCATCGCCGACGTCGTCAGGGACACCGGCAAGTCCGTGCACGCCTTCATGCTGGACGCGATCGAACAACAGACGCGGCTGGCGGAGTTGCGCCGGCAATTCGTTGCGGACGCCCTCGCAGCCGAGGCCGACGCGCTGAAGAGCGGCCTGGGGTTCTCGGCCGCGGACGTCCACGCTTACATCGAGGCGCTCGCGAAGGGACGCAAGGCGCGACGTCCTCGCGCGAAGCAGTGGCGGCGCTGATCTACACCCCGCGCTCGGTCACCGATCTCGAGCGGCTGTTCGAGTCTCTCGCCGAGAAGGATCCAGGCGCCGCGGCGCACGCTGCGCAGGCGATACGCGAGGCCATCTCCATTCTCGAGCGACATCCGCTCATCGGGCGACCGGTGGAGGAAGGTCTGCGCGAATTGGTGATCTCGCATGGCCGGACGGGATACATGGCGCTGTATCGACACTTGCTGCCGGACGACATGGTGCTGATCCTCGCCCTGCGGCACCAGCGCGAAGGCGGGTACCGGTTCGAGTGAAGCCGACGGCGCGTCAGCCGGTCCGCTTCCCGTACAGGTACGGGTTCAGGCTCGGGTCGTTGTACATCTTGAACTGCCGGTAGACCTTGAAGCGCGCGCGCCCCGCCGCGCAATCGGCGAGCAGCGCGCCGAGGCAGTCCCGCAGGTCGCCGCGCTGCTCGACCAGCCGCGCGAGCTTCTGCCGGCACGCCTCGACGTGCTCGGGCGTCGCGTCGGTCCGCTCGGTCTGCGCCCGCATGTGGAAGATCTTGAGCGCGAGAATCGACAGCCGGTCGATCATCGCGCCGGCGGTCTCGGAGTGCAGTCGCGCGTCCGGCACCGGGGCGACGCCGGCAAGCGCCGCGAGGATCGCCTCGTCGATGCGCTCGATCGCGTCGTTGCGGCTCTGGTTGTAGCCGTCGATCGCCCGCTTGTTCGCGGCGATCGCACCGTCGGGCACGTCCTTGCGCCGCGCGAGGTCCTCCTCGTCCCACAGCAGGTTGTTGCAGCGGTGGTTCGCCTCGATCCACTGCCACACGCCCCCGGCGTGGCGTGCGGCGCCGGTCTTCGCCCACCCGCGGTCGGCGACGCGCTCGTCGTGGAAGCGGACGATCTCGGCCGGGTCGGGCAGCATGGCGCGGCTCAGGATAGCAGCTCGGCCAGCGCGCGCACGACCATGGCGGTCTCGATCGCTTCCATGCAGCGCGGGGCGGGACACTGCGCCGTGGAGCGCTGGCAGCGCCGCACCCAGTCGAGTTCGCGCTTGAACACCGTGCGCTGGTCGCGGCAGGGGAACGGGTCGACGGTCACCGCCCGGAACGGATTGTCGCGCCAGTACTCGCCGGGCCCGAACAGCACGGGCGAGCCGGGACCGAACAGCGCGACGGTCGGCGTCACGGTCAGCTTGGCGAGGTGCAGGACGCCGGTGTCGAGCGTCACCAGCAGCCGCGCGGCTTCAAGAAGCCGCCATAGCTGCGCGAGGTCAAGGGTTCCCGCGTAGGACGCAAAGCGCGCCTCGGGATCGATCGCGCGCACCAGGTCCGCCTCGCCCGGCCCCGCGCTCCAGACCGGCCGCACTCCGCGCAGAGCGAGCGCCACCGCGACTTCGCGCCACCGCTCCGGGGCCCAGAGGCGCAGCGGCGACCCCGCGCCCACGTGCAGCACGGCGTACGGCGCCTGCGGCGGGTCGAACGGCGCGCACGGCGGCGCCGGCCAGTCGCCGCGCGCGTAGGGGCGCGACGGCGGACCGCCGGCGAGCGCCGCGAACAGGTCCGCCAGCGCCGTCGGGCGCGCCGGCAGCGGGATCAGCTCGTCGACGATCGCGTTCTTCCACTGCGGACGGTCGGCGGCGAGGGCGACGGTCCAGCGCGCGCCGACGGCGTGCGCGAGGAGCGCGTGCCGGTTGTCGCCCGGCACGAGCGCGAGGTCGTAGCCGTCGGCCGCGGCGAGCGCGCGATGCGCCGCGGGCGCGCGCGGGTCGTACGCGACCGCACGCACGCCGTAGGGCCGGCCGGCGAACAGCGGCAGGAGCGCCGGCGCGACGGTGGCCGTGATCGCCGCGTCGGGGTGACGCGCGCGCAGACCCGCGAACAGCGCCGCGAGCATCAGGGTGTCGCCGAGCAGCAGGCTGTGGGCGACGAGGATCGAGCGCGGATGCGCGGGCCGGCGGCGCCGGCCGGCGGTGGCGACGAGCCGCGCCGCCGCGCGCGGCACGATCGCGAGGCGCGCCCTAAGCCGGCTGCCGCTGGGCCGTCGCATCGCGGAACACCGCGTCCATGCGGTCGAGCATCGCTTCGTAGCCGAACTGCCGCACGCAATGCGCGCGCGCGGCGCGGCCGAGCCGCTGCCGCAGCGCAGGGTCGGCGGCGAGGCGTGCGAGCGCCGCGGCGAGCGCCGCGGCGTCCTGCGCCGGCACGACGAGCGCCGTCTCGCCGTCCCGGGCGGCTTCCGGAATCGCGCCCACGTCCGTCGTGACGCAGGCGAGGCCGCAGAGCATCGCCTGCACCAGCGCCTGCGGCACGCCCTCGTTCGCGTACGAGGGGAGCGCGAAGACGTCGAGGGCCTGCAGCCAGGGCAGCACGTCGGCCTGGTCGCCCGCGAGCACGACGCGGTCCCCGAGCCCGAGCCGCGCCACCTGCGACGCGATCGCCTCGTGCTGCGGCCCGCCGCCGACGATCACGAGCCCGAGGCGCTCGCCCGCGAGGCGCGCGAACGCGTCGACGAGGTAGCGATGTCCCTTCCAGCTGCGCAGCGTGGCGACGATCCCGATCAGGGTGCGCTCGGGCGGCAGCCCGGTGCGCGCGCGCGCGCCCGCGCGGTCGGCGGGCGCGAACCGCCCGGCCTCGATGCCGGTCGGCACGGACGTGACGCGGTCGGGCGGGAACCGGTTGTCTTCGATCAGCCGCCGGCGCAGCGTCTCGCCGGTCGTGACGATGTGGCGCGTCGCGCGGGTGTAGAGCCACCGCGTGCCGGCGTCGTTCGCGATCGGCACCGACACGTGCCGCGTGCGCACGATCGGCGGCGCGTCCCGGAGCGTGCTGCACGCGAGCGCGGCGAGCCACGAGTCGGTCGAGCTGTGGGTGTTGATCACGTCCACGGCGTTGGCCGCGAGCCAGCGCCGCAGCGCCACGACGGCGCGCACGCGCTTGCGCGCGAGCGGCAGGTCGGCGGTCTCGATGCCGCGCCGCCGCGCCTCCTGGTGCACGCGCGCCGACGCGGGCGCGGCGACGGTGACGCGGTGGCCGCGCGCGCGCATGCCCTCGGACTCGCTGAGGATGCGGATCTCCTGGCCGCCCCAGCCCTGCGAGCTCTCGGTGTGGACGATGTGCATCGCGGCGTCAGGCCGCGACGGCGGCGACCTCGCGCGAGTACTGGATCCGGTGGAGCCTGGCGTAGATCCCGTTGCGCGCGATGAGCTCGTCGTGGCGCCCGACCTCGGCCACGCGGCCCTGGTCGAGCACGACGATGCGGTCGGCCTTCTCGATGGTGGACAGGCGGTGCGCGATGACGAGCGTGGTGCGGCCCACCATCAGCTCCTCGAGCGCCTCCTGCACGTGGCGCTCCGACTCGCTGTCGAGGGCGCTGGTCGCCTCGTCGAGGATCAGGATCGGCGCGTCCTTGAGGAACGCGCGCGCGATCGCGAGCCGCTGCCGCTGCCCGCCCGAGAGCCGCACGCCGTCCTCGCCGATGACGGTCTTCAGGCCCTCCGGCATCTGGCGGATGAACGCCATCGCGTGCGCGGCCTCCGCCGCGGCGACCACGTCCGCCTCGGACGCCGTGCCCAGGCGGCCGTAGCCGATGTTGGCCGCGACCGTGTCGTTGAAGAGCGTCACGTCCTGGCTCACCAGCGCGATGTTCGCGCGCAGGCTCGCGAGCTGGAGCTCGGCGGCGTCGATGCCGTCGATCAGGATGCGGCCGGCGGCCGGCGCGTAGAACCGGGGCAGCAGGTTGGCGAGCGTGGTCTTGCCGCTGCCCGAGGCGCCGACGAGCGCGACCGTCTCGCCGGCGGCGATGCGCAGGTTCACGTTGTCGAGCGCCGGCCGCCCCGCGCCGCCGTAGGCGAAGCTCACGCCCCGCAGCTCGATGTCCCCGCGCGCGCGCGCGAGCTCGACCGTGCCCGCGTCGGCCTCGGGCCGCTCGTCGATCATCTCGAACACCGTCTCGGCGGCGGCGAGCCCGCGCTGCAGCGTCGCGCTCACCCCGGTGAGGCGCTTCATCGGCGCGAGCAGCATCAGCATCGCGCCGACGAACGAGATGAACCCGCCGATCGTGGTCTGGTCCCGGGTCGCCTGCAGGGTGACGAAGTAGATGATGCCGGCCACCGCGAACGAGCCGACGATCTGCGTCAGCGGCACGTTGGCGGAGGCGGCGATCGACATCTTCATGTTGTACTTGCGCACCTTGTTCACCGCGCGCTCGAGCCGGCCCGCCTCGTACTCCTGGCCGCCGAACACCTTCACCACCCGGTGGCAGCCGATCGACTCCTCGAGGACGTGGTTGAGGTCCCCCATCGCCGCCTGCTCGGCGCGGCTCATCGCGCGCAGCCGGCGCGAGAACTTGCGGATGATCAGCATGATCACCGGCCCGACGACGAGCGCCGCCAGCGTGAGCTGCCAGTTCACGTACAGCATGAAGCCGAGCAGCCCGAGCACCGCGAGCGTGTCCTTCACCAGCACGGTGACCGCGCTGGTGGCCGCGCCGGTGACCTGCTGCACGTTGTAGGTGAACTTCGAGATCAGGTTGCCGGTCGTGTTCGCGTCGTAGAACGCGGTCGGCAGGCGCACCAGCGTCGCGAACATGTGCCGGCGCAGGTCGACGACCACCTTCTGCGCGACCCAGTTCGAGCAGTAGTCGGCGACGAACGAGGCGATCCCGCGGACGACGAAGAGGCCGACGATCGCCACCGGCGCCCAGCGCAGCACCGACATGTCCCGCTCGACGAAAGTGCCGTCGATGAGCGGCTTCACCAGCGCGGGCATCGCCGGCTCGGTGGCGGAGAACACCGCCATCGCGCCGATCGACGCGGCGAACACCTTCCAGTACGGCTTCACGTACCCGAGAAGGCGCAGGTAGAGCGGGAGGCTCGAGGGCGTGGGCGTGCTCATGGGGCGGCCGGCGATTATACCGCCGCGGTCAGGTTTTCCCTTCCAGAACAGCGTGGTAGAGCGCGATCAGGCGCTCGCCCATCGCGTCCAGGCCGAGGTGCGTGACCGAGGCGCGCGCGTCCTCGCGCAGGTCGTCGCGCCGCCCGCCGCCGAGGCGCGCGGCGAGGTCGTCCATCGCCCGCGCGAGCGCGTCGGCGTCGAGCGCGTCGACGACGTGGCCGGTGACGCCCTCCTGCACCAGCTCCGCCGCGCCGCATTGCCGCGTCACGATCGCCGGCAGGCCGCTCGCGAGCGCCTCGAGCGCCGCGTTGGGAAACGGGTCGTAGAGCGTCGCGAGGACGAAGCAGTCGGCGGCGCCGTACCAGGGCCGCACGTCCGCCTGTCCGCCCGCGAAGTGCACGCGCGCGGCCACGCC
>JAGVSZ010000029.1 GCA_019137045.1 Betaproteobacteria bacterium | reverse complement strand
AAGGAGGGCGACGCCAAGCCCGCTGAGGCGACCGCTCCTGCCGCGGCGCCCAGGAAGCCGGCGCTCAAGCGCGTGGTGAAGAAACCGACCGGAGGCAGCAGCGATGCTTCAACCAGCTAGGACCAAGTACCGCAAACGGCACAAGGGCCGCAACTACGGCGTCGCGACGCGCGGCAACAAGGTGTCGTTCGGCGAGTTCGGCCTGAAGGCCACGACGCGCGGGCGGCTCACCGCGCGCCAGATCGAGGCGGCGCGGCGCGCGATGACGCGCCACATCAAGCGCGGCGGGCGCATCTGGATCCGGATCTTCCCGGACAAGCCGGTGTCGCAGAAGCCCGCGGAAGTCCGGATGGGCAACGGGAAGGGCAACCCGGAGTACTTCGTGGCCGAGATCCAGCCGGGCAAGGTGCTCTACGAGATGGACGGGGTGGACCTCGCGCTCGCGAAGGAGGCGTTCGCTCTGGCCGCGGCCAAGCTGCCGCTCAGGACGATCGTCGTCCAGCGTCATCTGACCTGATACGAGGAAGACCCATGAAGCCGAGTGACCTCCGCGCCAAGGATCAGCCGGCGCTCGACAAGGAGCTGCAGGACCTGCTGCGCGCGCAGTTCAGCCTGCGCATGCAGAAGGCCACGCAGCAGCTGACCAACACCAGCCAGATCCGCAAGGTCCGGCGCGACATCGCGCGCGTGCGGACCGTGCTGGCCGAGAAGGCGAGGGCGAAATGACCGCACAGACGCAGGCGGCGGAGCGCAAGACGCCGCGCACCATGACCGGGCGCGTGGTGAGCGACCGGGCCCACAAGACCGTCACGGTCGCGGTGGAGCGGCGCGTCGCCCACCCGCTGTACGGCAAGGTCGTGACGCGCACCAAGAAGTACCACGCACACGACGAGGCGAACGAGTGCAAGCAGGGCGACCTCGTGACGATCGAGGAGTGCCGGCCGCTGTCGCGCACCAAGACCTGGCGGGTGACGCGCCTGGTCGAGCGCGCCAAGGCGATCTAGCGCCGCCGGAAGCTTGCGGGAAGGCTTCGGATCCCCGTATAATTTCACGTTTTTCCGCCTCGCCGATGGCGGCGCAGGCGGTCCTGCCCGGACGGGCTCCAAGACTGACCGGCCGCCGCCGTGCGCGGGGCGCCGGGAGAAGTTGGAGAAGAGACGATGATCCAGATGCAGACGGTGCTCGACGTGGCCGACAACACCGGCGCGCGCTCGGTCATGTGTATCAAGGTGCTCGGCGGCTCGAAGCGCCGCTACGCCAACATCGGCGACGTGATCAAGGTGAGCATCAAGGACGCCGCCCCGCGCGGGCGGGTGAAGAAGGGCGAGGTCTACCACGCGGTCGTGGTACGCACGGCGAAGGGCGTGCGCCGCCCGGATGGATCGCTGGTGAAGTTCGACGGCAACGCCGCAGTGCTGCTCTCGCCGAAGATGGAGCCGATCGGCACGCGCATCTTCGGCCCGGTGACGCGCGAGCTGCGCACCGAGCGCTTCATGAAGATCGTCTCGCTCGCGCCCGAAGTCCTGTGAGAGGCAACGAACCATGAACAAGATCCGCAAGGGCGACGACGTGATCGTCACCGCCGGCCGCGACAAGGGCAAGCGCGGCACGGTGCTGCGCCGCGTGGACGCCGAACACGTGGTGGTGGAGGGCGTGAACCGGGTGAAGAAGCACGTGCGCCCCAACCCGATGAAGGGGCAGACGGGCGGGATCGTGGACAGGGACCTGCCGATCCACGTCTCCAACGTCGCGCTCTTCAACCCGCAGACCAAGAAGGCCGATCGCGTGGGCTTCAAGACCCTCGACGATGGCCGCACGGTGCGGGTGTTCAAGTCCAACGGCGAAATGGTGGAAGCGTAGACGGCGTGCGCGGGGGCGCCCCCGCGCGAGATCCCACAGCACAGATCGAAGCAGCGAAACCATCAAGGCACGGCTCCACGAGCACTACCGCGAGAAGGTCGTTCCCGAGCTCACCGAGAAGTTCGGCTACAAGAGCCCGATGGAGGTCCCGCGGATCTCCAAGATCACGGTGAACATGGGCGTGGGCGAGGCGACCGCCGACAAGAAGATCCTCGACAACGCGGTCGCGGACCTCACCAAGATCGCCGGACAGAAGCCGGTGGTCACCAAGGCGAAGAAGTCGATCGCGAACTTCAAGGTCCGCGCCGGCTACCCGGTGGGCTGCATGGTCACCCTGCGCGGCCCGCGCATGTACGAGTTCCTCGATCGCCTGGTGACCATCGCGATGCCGCGCGTGCGCGACTTCCGCGGCGTCTCGAACCGCGCGTTCGACGGGCGCGGAAACTACACCCTCGGGGTCAAGGAGCAGATCATTTTCCCCGAGATCGAGTACGACAAGATCGACGCGCTGCGTGGGATGAACATCAGCATCACCACCACCGCCAAGACCGACGAGGAGGCGCGCGCGCTGCTCGCCGCCTTCCGTTTCCCGTTCAAGGCCTGAGGTAAGGACCCATGGCGAGACTCTCCATCATCCTGCGCGAACAGAAGCGCCGCAAGGCGGTAGCCAAGTTCGCTGCCAGGCGCAAGGCGTTGTTCGAGATCATCAACGACGCGCGTGCGTCCGACGAGGCGCGCGCCGAGGCGCGATCGCGGCTCGAGAAGCTGCCGCGCGACGCCTCGCCCGTCCGGTTGCGCAACCGCTGCGCGCTGACCGGGCGGCCGCGCGGCTTCTACCGCAAGTTCGGGCTCGGCCGCAACAAGCTGCGCGAGATCGCGATGCGCGGGGAGATCCCCGGCCTCACGAAGTCGAGCTGGTAGAGAAGGCAAGCGGAGGTCCCCATGAGCATGACCGATCCGGTCGCCGACATGCTGACGCGCATCCGCAACGCCCAGGCGTGCGGCAAGACCACCGTCGCGATGCCCTCGTCGAAGCTGAAGGGCGCGATCGCGCAGGTGCTGAAGGACGAGGGCTACATCGAGGGCTTCGTCGTGAAGCCGAACGAGGGCAAGCCCGAGATCGAGATCGCGCTGCGCTACTACGCCGGCCAGCCGGTGATCGAGCGCATCGAGCGGGTGAGCCGCCCGGGGCTGCGCGTCTACCGCGGCGCGCAGGACATCCCCAAGGTGATGAACGGTCTCGGCGTCGCGATCGTGTCGACGCCGCAGGGCGTGATGACCGACCGCAAGGCGCGCGCCACCGGGATCGGCGGCGAAGTGCTCTGCATCGTGGCGTGAGGTAGCCGGCCATGTCGCGCGTTGGAAAGCTTCCGCTGGCGCTCCCGAAGGGCGTCGAAGTGAGCGTCGCCGCGGATGCGGTGTCGGTGAAGGGACCGCTCGGCACGCTGGCGCTGCCGCTGAGCGCGGACGTGCGGGTGAGGAAAGACGGGGACACGCTCGCGGTCGAGGTCGCGAACGACTCGGACCGGGCCGATGCGATGAGCGGGACGGTGCGGGCGACGGTGGCGAACATGATCGCCGGCGTCACCCGGGGGTTCGAGAAGAAGCTGACGCTGGTCGGCGTGGGATACCGCGCGCAGGCGCAGGGCGACAAGCTCAACCTCGCGCTCGGCTTCTCGCACCCGGTGGTCCACCAGATGCCCAAGGGCGTGAAGTGCGAGACGCCCACCCAGACCGAGATCCTGATCAAGGGCATGGACCGCCAGCTCGTCGGCCAGGTGGCGGCCGAGGTGCGTGCCTACCGTCCGCCGGAGCCGTACAAGGGCAAGGGCGTGCGCTACGCGGACGAGCGCGTGGTCCTGAAAGAGACCAAGAAGAAGTAGCGATCGATAGGCAACCGACGAGAGGCGAGCGGAGTCGACCCATGACCGACAAGCGTGAATCGCGCCTGCGCCGCGCGGCCCGGACGCGGCTGCGGCAGCACCAGCTCGACGTGGTCAGGCTGGCGGTGCACCGCACCAACCAGCACATCTACGCGCAGGTGCTCTCGACCGACGGCGCGAAGGTGCTCGCGACCGCCTCGACGCTCGAGAAGGACGTGCGCGGCCAGGTGCCGAACGGCGGCAACAAGTCCGCCGCGACGCTCGTCGGCAAGCGCATCGCCGAGAAGGCGCTGAAGCTCGGCATCGACAGGGTCGCCTTCGACCGCAGCGGCTTCAAGTACCACGGGCGGGTCAAGGCGCTCGCCGAGGCCGCGCGCGAAGGCGGGTTGAAGTTCTAGGGAACGCGATCGTCCGGGGCCGCGTCCCCGGCGCACGACCAGTCAGGCTGAGGAAAACGCAATGGCCAGAATGCAGCCCAGGATGCAGCCCTCCGAGGACCGCTCGGACGGCCTGCGCGAGAAGATGGTCGCGGTGAACCGCGTCACCAAGGTGGTGAAGGGCGGGCGCGTGCTCGGCTTCGCGGCGCTGACCGTCGTGGGCGACGGCGACGGCGGGGTCGGCATGGGCAAGGGCAAGGCGCGCGAGGTGCCGGTGGCGGTGCAGAAGGCGCTCGAAGAGGCGCGCCGCCGGATGTTCCGGGTGAGCCTGCGCAACGGCACGCTCCAGCACGCGGTCATCGGGCGCCACGGGGCCTCGCGAGTCCTGATGCAGCCGGCGTCCGAAGGGACCGGGATCATCGCCGGCGGCCCGATGCGCGCGGTGTTCGAGGTGATGGGCGTGACCAACGTGCTCGCGAAATGCATCGGCTCGACCAATCCCTACAACGTCGTGCGCGCGACGCTCGACGGGCTGAGGAACATGCGCACGCCGGCCGAGATCGCGGCCAAGCGCGGCAAGCGGGTCGACGAGCTCACCGCGGCGTGAGGGCGACGGAGATGACGGCGAAGAAGACGCTCAAGGTGACGCTCGTGAGGAGCCCGATCGCCTGCAAGCAGAACCACCGGCAGACGGTGCGCGGGCTCGGCCTGCGCCGCATCCGGCAGACGGTGGAGGTCGAGGACACCCCGGCGGTGCGCGGGATGATCCACCAGGTCGCCTACCTGGTGCGAGTGGACGCGTAAGGCGCGCAGAGAGGCACGAACATGTTCCTGAACGACATCAAGCCGGGCCCCGGTGCGCGCCGGTCGCGACGCCGCGTCGGGCGCGGGATCGGCTCGGGCTTCGGCAAGACGGCCGGTCGCGGCCACAAGGGCCAGCGCGCGCGCTCGGGCGGCTACCACAAGGTCGGATTCGAGGGCGGGCAGATGCCGCTGCAGCGGCGCCTGCCGAAGCGCGGCTTCACTTCGCTCGCGCGCGACACGTTCGCCGAAGTCCGGCTCTCCGACCTGGAACGGATGAAGGCCGACACGATCGACCTCGCCGCGCTCAAGGCCGAGCGCGTCGTCTCGCGCCTCGCGACCGGCGCGAAGGTCGTCCTGTCGGGCAAGCTCACGCGCAAGGTGACGCTCAAGGACCTCGGCGCGACGAAGGGCGCGCGCGCGGCGATCGAGGCGGCCGGCGGTGCGATCGTCGACGAGCGCCCGCAGCCGCAGCCCAAGAAGTCCGCGCTGAAGGCGAAGGAGAAGGCGGCGGCAGCCCTGGCGGCGGCCGAGACCGCGGCCAAGGCGCAGAAGTCCGCCAAGGCCGAGAAGGCCGACAAGGCCGAGAAGGGCGACAAGGCCGCGCATGCGCCGAAGGCGGCGAAGCCCGCCGGCGGCGAGGGAAACAAGGGCAAGGGGAAGTAGCGCTCAGCCGCAGGGACAGCAGTGGCCACAGCAGCCCAACAACTCGGCAAGACCGGCAAGTACGGGGATCTGAAGAAGCGCCTGTTCTTCCTCCTCGGGGCGCTCGTCGTCTTCCGCATCGGCGCGCACATCCCGGTGCCCGGGATCGACCCGAACGTGCTCGCGGACCTCTTCCGCTCCAACCAGGGCGGGATCCTGGGGCTGTTCAACATGTTCTCGGGCGGTGCGCTCTCGCGCTTCACCATTTTTGCGCTCGGGATCATGCCGTACATCTCCGCCTCGATCATCATGCAGCTGATGACCGCGGTGAGCCCGCAGCTCGAGGCGCTGCGCAAGGAAGGTCAGGCGGGCCAGCGCAAGATCACCCAGTACACGCGCTACGGCACCGTCGCGCTCGCGCTGTTCCAGGCCACCGGCATCTCGATCGCGCTCGAGTCGCAGCCGGGGCTGGTGACCGACCCGGGGCTGCTGTTCCGGTTCACCACCGTCGTGACGCTGGTGACCGGCACGATGTTCCTGATGTGGCTGGGCGAGCAGATCACCGAGCGCGGGCTGGGCAACGGCATCTCGATCATCATCTTCGCCGGCATCGCGGCGGGGCTGCCGAGCGCGATCGCCGGGACGCTCGAGCTCGTGCGCACCGGAGCGATGCATCCGCTCACCGCGCTGCTGATCGTGATCGGCGTGGTCGTGATCACCTGGTTCGTGTGCTTCGTCGAGCGCGGCCAGCGCAAGATCCTGGTCAACTACGCCAAGCGGCAGGTCGGCAACAAGGTGTACGGCGGCCAGGCCTCGCACCTGCCGTTCAAGCTCAACATGTCGGGCGTGATTCCCCCGATCTTCGCCTCCTCGATCATCCTCTTCCCGGCGACGCTGCTCGGCTGGTTCGGGCAGGGCGAGGGGCCGACCTTCCTGCGCGACGTCGCCGCGACGCTCACGCCGGGCCAGCCGATCTACGTGCTGCTGTACGCCGCCGCGATCGTGTTCTTCTGCTTCTTCTACACGGCGCTGCAGTACAACCCGAAGGAGACCGCGGACAACCTGAAGAAGTCGGGCGCGTTCGTGCCCGGCATCCGGCCCGGCGAGCAGACCGCGAAGTACCTCGAGCGCATCCTGATGCGGCTCACCCTCGGCGGCGCGATCTACGTGGTCGCGATCTGCCTGGTGCCGGAGTTCCTGATCCTGCGCTGGAACGTGCCGTTCTACTTCGGCGGCACGAGCCTGCTGATCATCGTGGTGGTGACGATGGATTTCATGTCGCAGGTGCAGGCGTACATCATGACGCACCAGTACGAGAGTCTGCTGAAGAAGGCGAACTTCAAGGGGGCGGGATTCCCTACGCGCTAGGGCATGACCAAGGGGGACGTGATCCAGATGCAGGGCGAGATTCTGGAGAACCTGCCGAACGCGACCTTCAGGGTGAAGCTCGAAAACGGACACGTCGTGCTGGGACACATCTCCGGAAAGATGCGCATGCACTACATCCGCATCCTGCCGGGGGACAAGGTTACGGTGGAGCTGACGCCGTACGATCTATCGAGAGCGCGGATCGTTTTCCGCGCGAAGTAGGAGAGCGACATGAAAGTGCTCGCATCGGTGAAGAAGATGTGCCGCAACTGCAAGATCATCCGCCGCAACCGCGTGGTGCGGGTGATCTGCAAGGACCCGCGGCACAAGCAGCGCCAGGGCTGAGCCTGGCGGCGGACTCGACCACAGCGGGGTAGCCACATGGCCCGTATTGCAGGGGTGAACATTCCCAACCAGCAGCACGCGGAGATCGCGCTGACCGTGATCTACGGGATCGGGCGCGCGCGCGCGCGCGCGATCTGCGCGGCGGCGAACGTCGCCGCGGCGCGCAAGATCAAGGATCTCTCCGACGCCGAGATGGACCGCCTGCGCGAGGGCGTCGGACGGTTCGCGGTCGAGGGCGACCTGCGGCGCGAGGTGTCGATGAACATCAAGCGCCTGATGGACCTGGGCGCCTACCGCGGGGTGCGCCACCGCAAGGGGCTGCCGGTGCGCGGCCAGCGCACGCGCACCAACGCGCGCACCCGCAAGGGCCCGCGCAAGGCGGCGATCGCCGCGAAGCCGCAGGCCGGCAAGACCTGACCGGGCGCACGCGCCCCCTGCGCCACTAGAGGACGAGATCGATGGCACGACCGCAGCAGCCGCAGACCCAGACCGCCGCACAGCGCGTGCGGAAGAAGGTGAAGAAGAACGTCGCCGAGGGCATCGCCCACGTGCACGCGTCGTTCAACAACACCATCATCACGATCACCGACCGCCAGGGCAACGCGCTCTCGTGGGCGACTTCGGGCGCGGCCGGCTTCAAGGGCTCGCGCAAGTCGACGCCGTTCGCCGCCCAGGTCGCGGCCGAGCGCGCCGGGCGCGGCGCGCTCGAGTGCGGGGTGAAGAACCTGGAGGTGCGCATCAGCGGCCCCGGTCCGGGACGCGAGTCGGCGGTGCGCGCGCTCAATGCGCTCGGGATGAAGATCACCAGCATCAGCGACATCACGCCGGTGCCCCACAACGGCTGCCGCGCGCCCAAGCGCCGGCGAATCTGACCAAGGTCCCCGACATGGCCCGCAACCTAGACGCCAAGTGCCGCCAGTGCCGCCGCGAGGGGGAGAAGCTCTTCCTCAAGGGCGAGAAGTGCTTCACCGACAAGTGCGCGATCGAGCGCCGCAGCTACGCCCCCGGCCAGCACGGGCAGAAGAGCGGGCAGCGCATGTCCGACTTCGGCAAGCAGCTGCGCGAGAAGCAGAAGGTGCGCCGCACCTACAGCGTGCTCGAGCGCCAGTTCCGCAAGCACTACTTCGAAGCCGACAGGCGCAAGGGCGTCACCGGCGAGAACCTGCTGCAGATCCTGGAGTCGCGCCTGGACACCGTAGCCTACCGCATGGGCTTCGGCGCGAGCCGCGCCGAAGCGCGGCAGGTCGTGCGCCACAACGCGATCCTGGTGAACGGCAAGCGGGTGAACATCCCCTCGTACCTCGTGCGCCCGGGCGACACGGTCGAGGTGGCGCAGCAGGCGAAGGGCCACCTGCGTCTCAAGGCGGCGTGCGAGGCCGCCGAGTCGCGCGGCTTCCCGGAGTGGGTCGCGGTCGACCCGAAGGCGCTCAAGGGGACGTTCAAGGCGCTGCCGGCGCGCACCGAGCTGCCGCCGACGATCAACGAGAGCCTGGTGGTCGAGCTGT
>JAGVSZ010000183.1 GCA_019137045.1 Betaproteobacteria bacterium | reverse complement strand
GTTCAAGCTGCAGGGGCGCACCGCGGCGGACGCCATGGCGATCATCGACGACGCGCTCGCCATCCAGGAGGCGGGCGCGATCGGCTTCGAGATCGAGGCGGTGCCGGCGCCGGTCGGCCGCGCCGTGCACGAGGCGGTCGACATCTTCACCTTCAGCATCGGCGCGGGGCCGTCGGGCTGCGCGCAGCTCCTGCTCGCGTTCGATCTGCTCGGCGTGTTCGACCAGTTCAAGCCGAAGTTCACCAAGCGCTACGCGAATCTCTCGCAGGTCGCGGTCGAGGCGCTCAAGACCTACGCGGCGGAAGTGCGCGGCGGCGTGTTCCCCGACGCCGAGCACAGCTACGGCATGCAGCCCGACGAGGTCGCGCAGCTCGAGGCGAAGCTCGGGAAGGGCTTGCGCTAGCCGAACAGTCGCTCGACCACCTGCTCGCGCGACAGTCTCGAGTGCGCCGCCACGTCGGCGAGTATGGCGGCGAGCGTCCCGACCTTCAGCGGGTCGTGATTCGGAATGGTGACGTGATGCTGTGAAGGTGTGTCCGTAGTCAAGCGGACATGGCTGCCTGACTGCCGGGTCACCCGGTATCCGAGTTTGCCGAGCGCCCTGATCAACTCTGCCCCGGAAAGATCCCGGGGCAGCTTCATACGGGAATGACCTCGTCGCGGACGAAGTGGAGACGGATCAGTTGCGGGGCCTTACCGTCGTCGAAATGAGCGAGGACGGCCTCGCGGACGCGCGCCTGCAGCGTTGCCCGGTCATCGGCCTCGGTGAAGATCGACTCGCCGACCGCGCGCGCGACGTAGCCCCCCTCGGGAGCGTCTTCGACCAGGAAGATGATCTCACTCATCCCGGCCAGTCTAGCGCAGCACGCCCGCTGGCGCAGCGTGCGGCATGTCCGGCGCCGTGCGTTCCGGCACGCGGGCTACATCGCCCCGACCGCCGCCTGCTCGTTCTCCTCCTGCTGCAGCGAGAAGATCGACGTGTAGCCGCCCGACCAGTCCGGCGGCATCTCGCACGGCCGCGGGTCGTGGTGCGCCCACGCCGCGCGCTTGCCGCGCACGATGGTCTGGTCGTACTTCGACCGGATCGGATTGACCGTGTAGGGGAACGCGTCGGCCGAGGAGTACGCGAAGAGCAGCAGGGGGCGCCCCGTGTCCGAGTGGTTCTTGCGCGAAGCGTGCAGCGTGCGGCAGTTGTGGAGCGTCAGCGACCCGGCCGGGCCGGTCAGCGTGACCGCCTTGGACAGGTCGAGCCGCGCGACGTCCTCGTCGCGCAGGCAGCCGATCCAGCGCCCCTCGCGGTCGAACTGGGTCGGCATCGGGTCGGTGTCGTGGCTGCGCGGCAGCACCATGAGCGGCCCGTTGTCCGGCCCGCAGTCGTAGATGTAGGTGCCGACCGTCAGCGGCGAGTAGTTGGTGTGCGGCCAGAAGCTGATGTCGAGGTGCCACTTCACCTCTTCGCCCCCCTGCGCCCACTTGTAGTTGAGCTTGGAGTGGTGGAACTTGACGTCCGGACCGACCAGGTCGGCGACGATGTCGGGCAGCGGCGACTTGGTGCAGTACTCCCAGAACACCGGGTGCTGCTCGACCGGGCTCGACACGCGGCGCAGGCGCGGCGCGTCGGGACGGTGGGTCGGCTCGAGGTCGAACACGTTGTCCGACTTCGTCACCTTGCGCGAGCGCTCGACCAGCTCGTCGGTGGCCGCGCGCAGCTTGCGGATCCACTCGTCGCCGATGATCTTCTCGAGCAGGATGTAGCCCTCGCGGAAGTAGTGCTCGCGCTGCGCCTGCGTGAGGACGCGCGGCGCGATCTTGAGGATGTTCTCGGGTGTCATCGCTTCTCTCCTGGCTGGTGGTGGAAGGTGAGCTCGCTTCAGCCGCCCTTTTCCGCGCGGCCGAGGGGTTGCGGTCCGGGGCCGTCGCCGTGCATGAAGAGGTCCATCGCGATCTCGCCGCCCGGCGGGACGACCACGAACGCGTCGTTCGCCTCGCCCAGGCGATCGGGCATGGCGAGCAGGCCCTCGATGAGCTCGGCGGAGCCGAGGGTCTCCTCGTACTCCACGCCGAACCGGTCGGCGAGGAACTTGGCGACCTCCAGCACGCGCGGGCGGCAGGCGTCGAGCTCCTCCTGCGAGAAGCCGACCATGCACAGCTTGCGGTAGTGGCGGTACTTCATCTCGATCAGGTAGTCGGCGGTCTCCTCGTCGTAGTCGCGGACGTAGTCTAGATAGTCGGTGAGCGGCTCGTCCTTCGCGTCGATCCAGCCCTTGGTCAGGTAGTAGGTGTTGGGGCTGGCGAAGAAGCGCTGCACGTAGCGCTGGTGCGAGCCGAGGAAGATCGCCACGCAGTCGTGCGTCCGCGGGACGATGAGCGTGTGCGGCCCGGCCTTCACGCCCACCAGCCCGTTGCCGCACAGGCCGTAGCCGAGCAGCACCGTGCTCGGCTCGGGCAGCGCGTCGAGCTTCTCGTTCAGCGCCACCGAGAGCTTCTTGGGCGAGTTGTGCAGCGTGACGTCCATCCAGGTGGTCGGCATGCCGGGCGGCAGGCGCTTGCCGAGCAGGTCCTCGAGCACCCCGCAGGCGAGCACGACGAGCGGGCGGGTCACAGGGCCTCCGCCTCCGCGCGCCGCACGAACAGCGGCTCGCGCCGCCCGAGCACGCCGGACTCCGCGACGATCTCGGGCACGAGGTGGTCCTGCTTCGGCGCCATCACGTGCACGCCGGCGATGCCGGGAATCGCGCGGATGCGGCGCATGAGTTCGACGCAGATGCGCTTGCCCTCCGCGCGCGGGTCGGCGGCGCGCTCGAGCCGCGCGACCATCTCGTCCGGGATGTGCACGCCGGGCACGCGGCTGCGCAGCCAGCGCGCGGTCTTGGCCGAGCCGATCGGCCCGATGCCCGCCATGATGCGGATGCGCTCGTGCAGGCCGGCGGCGCGCACCAGCGCCATGTAGCGCTCGAGGCGCTCGATGTCGAAGCAGTACTGGGTCTGGACGAACTGCGCGCCGGCCGCGATCTTCTTCTCGAGCCGCGCGACGCGCGCCTCCGCGAGCGGCGCCGAGGGGTTGTCCGCGGCGCCGAGGAAGAGCCGCGGCGCGGTCGTGAGCTTGCGCCCGGAGAGGAAGCGGCCTTCGTCGCGCATCGTGCGCGCGGCGGCGAGCAGCGTGAGCGCGTCGAGGTCGCCCACGTGCTTCGCGCCGGGATGGTCGCCGTTCGAGACGTGGTCGCCCGAGAGGCACAGCAGGTTGCGCACCCCGAGCGCCGCCGCGCCGAGGATGTCGCCCTGGATGGCGATGCGGTTGCGGTCGCGGCAGGAGATCTGCATCACCGGCTCGCAGCCCGCCTGCAAGAGCAGCACCGAGACGCCCAGGCTCGACATGTGGCAGTTCGCCCCGGACGCGTCGGTGACGTTGAGCGCGTCCACGTACCCGCGGAACGGCTCCAGCCGCGCGCGCACGTCGGCGGGATCGGCCGAGTCGGGGGGCGAGAACTCCGCGGTGACCACGAACTCGCCGCGCTCGAACAGGCGCTCGAGCCGGGTGCCCGAGGGGCGCAGCGGCGCGGCCGGAGCGAGGACCGCCGCGCGGTGGGTCCCCTCCGCCACCCGCAGCCAGGTCGAGGTGCCCGCGCGGTCGTGCTCGACCGGGGCGTTGATCGCCGCCGGCAGCGTGCCCGCCTCCGTGCGCAGGCCGCCGCGCCACGCCTCCACCCAGACGCACTGCATGTCCGGGCGCACCTCGCAGCTGCCGTCCTGCCGCACGCCGCCGCACGGGCCGTTGCGCAGCTGCTTGGGGCAGTTCATCGGGCACGACATGCCGGTCGCGGAGAGCGCGCAGCCGCCGCACATCCGGCAGTCGAACAGGAACCCCTTGATCGCGCGCTCGGCGCCGGCGACCGGGCGCTCGAGCCGCTCGCGGCCGAGCGCGCGCACGAGCGGTCCCGCCGCCTCCAGCGTCGTCTCGAGCGCGCGATAGAGCCGCCCGAACAGGCGCGGATGCCGCACCGCGTAGCGCCGCATCGCGTGCATCGCGCGCGCCTCAGGCCGCCAGCGCGGCGTCCGGCTCGGGGGCGAGCGCGGTGTGGGTCACGAAGAGCTCCTGGAAGTCGGCGCGCCCGGAGAGCTCGAGCACGCGCATGCGCTTCGCCAGCGTCGCGGCGCGGCGGCGGTGGCCGCGGTTGAAGAGCGCCATGCGCGCGCCGTCGCCCGCCGCGTTGCCGATCGAGCGCACGCGCTCGACCGGGAGCGGCGGCACGAGCCCGATGCGCAGGATGTCGTCGGGCTCCAGGTGGTTGCCGAACGTGCCGGCGAGCAGGACGCGGTCGAGCCGCTCGACGCCGCACTCCGCGAGCAGGATCTCGATGCCGGCGCGCAGGGCCGACTTGCCGAGCTGCACGTTGCGCACGTCCTTCTGCGTGAGCACGATGTCGCGCCCGGTGCGGGCGAACGGCGGGGCGACCAGCACCACGTCCTCGGCGCGGCCGCTCGCGCCGGCGCGCACCTGCGGGTGCCGCCCGGGCGCCGCGAGCGCGCCGTCGGGTCCGATCAGCCCCGCGCCGACGAAGGCGGCGACGCTCGAGATCACCCCCGAGCCGCACAGGCCCACCGGCCGCGGATCGCCGCCGCCCTCGGCCGCGCGGATCGCCGACCAGCGGATGCGCCCGCCCGGCTCGACCCAGACGCGCTCGATCGCGCCGGGCGAGGCGCGCACGCCGCAGCGGATGTGCGCGCCCTCGTACACCGGGCCGGTCGCGCACGAGGTCGCGGTCAGCTCGCCGTCGCGCGCGAGCACGACCTCGCCGTTGGTGCCGACGTCCACGAGCAGCTGGTTGCCGCGGTAGAACCCGGCGTCGCGCGTCAGCACCGCCGCCAGCGTGTCGCCGCCGATGTAGCCCGACACCATCGGGAACACGAACACGCGCGCCTGCGGGACGATCGCGAGGCCCAGGCTGCGCGCCTCGACTTCCACGCCGTCGGACCACACCGGCAGGTAGGGCCCGCGGCCGAGCGGCTCGGGGTTCACGCCGAGCAGGATGTGCTGCATCGTCGGGTTGCCGACCGCCACCGCGTCGACGATGTCGTCGGGATCGACGCCGCCCTCGGCCGCCGCCTCCGCGATCAGCCGGTTCAGCTCGTCCACCAGCATGCGCCGCATGGTCGCGAGCGCCGCCGGGTCCTGCTGCACGTGCGTCATGCGCGAGATGACGTCCTCGCCGTAGATCGCCTGCGGGTTGCCCGCGGTGCGCATGGCCACGATCTCGCCGCGCGCGAGGTCGCAGAGGAAGACGACCACCGAAGTGGTGCCCACGTCGATCGCCACGCCGTGCAGGCCGGCGCGGCGTCCGGGGCGCACCTGGATGACGTGCCGGTCGGCGAACAGCGTCGCGGTGGCCTCGCGCGCCGTGTCGAAGCCCTCGCGCTGCGAGTACTCGGCCACGACCTCGACCGGCAGCACGGGCTTGCGCCCGCGCGCCGCCTGCGCGATCCCGCGCGCGACGCGCTCAGCGAGCGCGCTGGGCGCATCCATGCGCGCGGGTTCGACCGCGGCGGTCACGCGCGCCACGATCGGGCGCGCCGCGACCCGGGTGACGGTGTAGGGCTTGCGCGGCGCGCTGCGCACCGCCTGGCTCTCGGGCGGCACCGCGATCGTGACGTCGCCGCGCACGTCGCACAGGCAGGCGAGCCGGTAGTCGTGCCCCGCCGCGTCGGCCGGCAGGAGCGTGCGCTCCGCCTCGGTGAGGGGCGTCAGCGCGTCGGCCGCGGTGACCGCGGCGTCCACCTCGACCAGGCAGCTCCCGCACTTGCCGCGCCCGCCGCACACCGACTTGATGCCGACCCCCGCCTTCCACGCGGCGACGAGCAGCCGCTCGCCGCGCGGGACCTCGGTGGTGCGCGAGTCGGGGTGGAAGACGACGCGGGGCATGCGCGCCTCGAGGCGGCTCAGGCGACGATGCGCCCGTCCCGGAACGCCTCGATGAAGCCCATGCAGTACTCGTCGCGCCCGAGCACCGCCTCGGCGGCCTGGATCGCGGACATGAGCTGGGCGTCGGTCGGGTCGACGATCGCGGCGTCCATGCCGCGCCCCATCGCCGCCACGAGGAACGTGCGGTTCACCAGCTTGCGCGCGGGCAGACCGTGCGAGACGTTGGTCAGCCCGCAGATCGTGTGCACGCCGGGAAAGCCGCGCATGATCCGCTCGATGGCCTCGAGCGTCGCGACGCCGGACTCCGGGTCGGTGCCGAGCGGGAACACGAGCGGGTCGACGTACAGGTCGTCGAGCGGCAGGCCGGCGCGCGTGAGCCGCTCCACGAGCTCGCTCGCGAGCTCGACCTTCTGCGCCGCGCTCGAGGCGGGCACGCCCTCGCCCTGGCAGAGCGCGATCACCTTGGCGCGGTACTCGACCGCGAGCGCGAGGATGCGGTCGAAGCGCTCGCGCTCGAGGTTGATCGAGTTGAGCATCACCGGCCGGGCCTTCACCCGCGGCAGCGCCGCGGCGAGCGCCTGCGCATCGGGCGAGTCGAGGCAGAGCGGCCGGTCGGTCACCTCCTGCACGACGTCCACCAGCCAGCTCAGCAGCTCCGGCTCGCGCCCCGGGAACGTGCCGCCGTTCACGTCGATGTAGTGCGCGCCGGCGGCCGCCTGCGCCCGCGCCTCCTGCTGGATCGCCGCGGCGTCCTGCGCCTCGAGCGCCGCGCGCACCGCTTTGCGCGAGGCGTTGATCCGTTCGGCGACGATCAGCATCGCGGCGCTACCCCCGTCATGCGTACTTCCCGTACTTCCTGATGGTGCGCGCCATCGCGCGCACGTTCTCGACCTTGCAGTAGTCGGTGATGCTGTTCGCGCTCGAGATCATGTAGCCGCCGCCCTTGCCGACCTTCTCCAGGCGGTCGCGGACCTCGGCCTCGACCTCGGCCTCGGTGCCGCGCGGCAGCGTGTAGTCGAGGTCGATGTTGCCCACGATGCACACGCGGTTGCCGTACTTCGCCTTGAGCTGGTTGATGTCCATGGCCGAGGGCTGCACCGGGTGGATGCCGCTCATGCCGAGCTGGACCAGGCCGTCGAGGATGGGGAAGAGGTTGCCGTCGCTGTGGAAGATCCAGGGCTTCTTGATCTCGTTCGCCACCATCATCTGGTAGGGCTTGAAGAACTCCTCCCACATTTCCATGTTGATCCACGGCGCCTTGGTGTCGGCGTGGTCGTCGTTGGCCCAGATGAAGTCGAAGTCCATCTTGTTGAGGTGCTGCACCACGCGCGCCGACCACTCCGAGAAGCGGCGGTGGACCTCCTTCACCAGGTCCGGGTCCTCGTACATCTGGATCGAGAAGACGTCCAGGCCCATGCTCTCGAACGTGCTCGCGCTGCCCAGGCGGATGCGGGCGAAGACGGCGAAGTCCTCCCGGTACTTCGCGAGCCACTCGGCGACCTTGTCGTAGCGCCCCGGGTGGTCGGGGTCGGGCAGGAACTGGTCGAAGTACTTGAGCGCGTCGCGGTCGGTCAGCAGCCCGTGCTTCACGTAGGTGCGGCCGGTCTTCGCGTCGGTGCCCATCTCCGCGATCCACGGCGGCACGAAGTCGAAGGTGATGCGCGTGGGCGCGTACCAGGCTTCCTTGCCGGTGGTGCCGGTGGTCTGGATCGACTGGCCGTCGGTGGCCTTCTGCCCGCTCGGGAAGTGGTAGCCGAACCCGTCCATGCCGAGCGTCCGGCACAGCTCGCCGGGGGTGAAGTCGGTGCGCCCGTCCATGAGCGCGACCTGGATCTCCTCCTCGATGTCGTTCTCGATCCACGGAACCTGGTCGGGCTGTTCGCGCCGCAGCGCGGCGAGTACGCGTTGTCTCGGTGTCATGCTGTTCTCCCCGTGCCGCCTACTGGAGCATCCGGTTGCAGGTCTCGACGCAGGCGTAGGCGTCCTCGCCGTAGAAGTCGGCCCCGATCTCGTCGGCGAACTTCTGGGTGAGCGGCGCGCCGCCGACGCCGACGACCACCTTCCCGCGCATGCCGGCGTCGTGGAGCGCGGCGATGGTGCGCCGCATGCTCTCCATGGTGAGCGTGATGAGCGCGCTCATCAGCACGAAGCGCGGGGCCTCGCCCTGGACCGCGGCCACGAACTTCTCGGGCGCCACGTCCACGCCGAGGTCCACCACCTCGTAGCCGGCCCCCTCCAGCATCATCTTCACGATGTTCTTGCCGATGTCGTGGAAGTCGCCGGCCACGGTTCCGACCACCGCCTTGCCCTTCTTCTCGGCCGCGACGCCCACGAGGTGGGGCTTGAGCACGCCGACCGCCTCGGTCATGGCGCGCGCCGCGATCATCATCTGCGGCAGGAAGAACTCGCCGCTCGAGTACTTCTGGCCGACCACCGACATGGCGGCGATCAGGCCGTCCTTCATGAGCGCGGCCGGGTCCACGCCCGCGGCGAGCGCGGCGCGCACCGCCGCGACCGCCTCGTTCTTCTTGCCCCGGATCACCCAGTCCTTGACCGTCTCGATCGTCGCCGTCATCGCGCTGCCCCCGCTTCCGAATGCTGGTATGTCACTGATATGTTACGGCTTGGCGGACGGGCGTCAATGCCTTTTCGGCGCCGGTTTGATCGGGGTCAACCGGAGCGTGCCGCCGCCTCCCGCGGCGCACAAGCCGCGCCGCCCGGAGCGGGCGCTCAGACGGCGGCGGGCAGGCTGGCCGGGCCCAGGCGGGCGCCGTCGCGGTCGAGGCGGTCGCGCACGTCCTCCCCGCGCAGCGCCCGCGGCTCGCAGCCCGCCTCCAGGCACAGCGCGGCGGCGTGCCCGATCGCGTGGCCGTAGGCGAAG
>JAGVSZ010000222.1 GCA_019137045.1 Betaproteobacteria bacterium | reverse complement strand
CGACGGGCGCGGGGAAGCGCGCGCGGCGCGACGGCGACTCCTCGCCGCTTCGGTCGCCGGGCTCGCGCTCGCGGGCGTGCCGTTCGCGGGCCGGGCGCAGGGGCGCGCCCCCACGCCGCGCCAGACCGCCGGCCCGTTCTATCCGGTCGAGTTTCCCGCCGACGGCGACAACGATCTCGTGAGCGTGAAGGGCCAGCCCGGCACCGCGAAGGGCGAGCTGCTGCTGCTCGCGGGGACGGTGGTCGACCCGGGCGGCAAGCCGGTCGCCGGGGCGCGCGTGGAGATCTGGCAGTGCAACGCGGCCGGGCGCTATCACCATCCGGGCGACCGCTCGGGCGCGCCGCTCGACCCGGCGTTCCAGGGCTGGGGGCAGTTCGTGACCGGCGCCGACGGCGCGTACCGGTTCCGCACCATCAAGCCGGTCCCGTATCCCGGCCGCACGCCGCACATCCATGTCCGCGTCACCGGCCGCGGGCTCCAGGATCTCGTCACGCAGATGTACGTCGACGGCGAGCCGGGCAACGCGCGCGACGGGCTGTACACCTCGCTCGGCCCCGCGGAGCGCGCCGCGGTGGCGGTGCGGCTCGAGCGCGCGGCCGACGGCAAGGCGCTCGCGACGCGCTTCGAGATCGTCGTGCGGACCTAGCGCGCATGGATTCGTTCACCGGGACCGGCGCCGTCCAGGAGCGCCAGCGCTTCGACGCGGGCGCGCTCGACGCGTATCTGCGCGCACACGTCGCGGGTTACCGCGGTCCGCTCGAAGTCGAGCAGTTCAGGGGCGGGCAGTCGAACCCGACCTTCCTCCTGAAGACGCCGCACGCGCGCTACGTGATGCGCGCGAAGCCCGCACCGGCGGCGAAGCTGCTGCCCTCCGCGCACGCGGTGGACCGCGAGCACCGGGTCATCACCGCGCTCGGCGCCGCCGGCATGCCCGTGCCGCGCACCTACGCGCTGTGCGAGGACGAGGCGGTCGTCGGCCGCGCGTTCTACGTCATGGAGTTCGTCGACGGGCGCGTGCTCTGGGACCAGGCGCTGCCCGGCCTGGCGTCGGACGAGCGGCGCGCCATCTACGACGAGATGAACCGCGTGATCGCGCGGCTGCACGCGGTCGACTACAAGGCGATCGGGCTCGAGACCTTCGGCAAGCCGGGCAACTACTTCGCGCGCCAGATCGACCGCTGGACGCGGCAGTACCGCGCCTCCGCAACCGAGCCGATCGAGGCGATGGACCGGCTGATCGCGTGGCTCCCCGGCGCCATCCCGCCGGGCGACGAGACGACCATCGTCCACGGCGACTACCGGCTCGACAACACCGTGTTCCACCCGACCGAACCGCGCATCCTCGCCGTCCTCGACTGGGAGCTCTCGACCCTCGGCCACCCGCTCGCCGACTTCGCCTACCACTGCATGAGCTGGCACATCCCGCCGGCGCACTTCCGCGGCATCGCGGGCCTCGACCTCGCCGCGCTCGGCATTCCGACCGAGGACGAGTACGTCGCGGCGTACTGCCGGCGCACCGGCCGCGAGCGCATCGGCCACTGGGATTTCTACCTCGCGTACAACATGTTCCGGCTCGCGGCGATCCTGCAGGGGATCATGAAGCGCGCGCTCGACGGCATCGCCGCGAGCCCGCAGGCCCTCGACGCCGGCCGGCGCGCGCGCCCGCTCGCCGAGATGGGCTGGCAATATGCGCGACGCGCGGGCGCCTGAGCACCCGGCGCGCCGGCGCCCGAATCCCGCATCCCCTTTCCGGAGGCGCTCGTGACGCTCAAGCTCTGCGGTTTCGCCGTCAGCAACTACTACAACAAGGTCAAGATGCAGCTGCTGGAGAAGGGGGTGCCGTTCGAGGAGGTGCTGGTGTGGGCCTCGCAGGACGAGGGGCACCGCGCGCGCTCGCCGCGCGGCAAGGTGCCCTACATCGAGGTGGACGGGCGCGCGCTCGCCGAGTCGAGCGTGATCGCCGAGTACGTCGAGGAGGCGTACGCGCAGAACCCGCTGCTGCCGCGCGACCCGTTCGAGCGGGCGAAAGTGCGCGAGCTCGTCGTGTTCCTGGAGCTGCACGTCGAGCTCGTCGCGCGGCGCCTCTACCGCGAGGCGTTCTTCGGCGGGAAGATCTCCGACGAGGCCAGGGCGGAGGTGGAGAAGGAGCTGCCGCGGGGCCTGAGCGCGCTCGTGCAGCTCGCGCGGTTCGCGCCCTACCTCGCCGGCCCGACGCTCACGCTCGCCGACTGCGCGGCGGCGCAGCACCTGCCGCTCGTCACGATGGCGACCAAGCGCGTCTACGGCCGCGACTTTGCCGAGCCGTATCCGCAGATCGCGCAATACGTGAAGGCCATGAACCAGCGCCCGGCCGCGCAGAGGATCGCCGCGGACCGCAAGGAGAACGCGCAGCTGTACGCGGAAAAGACGGCCAGGAAGTAGCCGGCGCGCCGACACCCATGACGACCGACTTTCGCAACGCCCTCGGCCAGCCGGTCGGCGCGCCGCTGCCGGGCTGGAAGCCCGCGCCGCGCCCGCCGCGCACGCCGATGGAGGGGCGGTTCTGCCGCGTCGAGCCGCTCGACCCGGCGCGGCACGGCGACCCGCTCTGGGCCGCGAACGCGCTCGACCGGGATGGCCGCAACTTCACCTATCTCACCGCCGGGCCGTTCGCGACGCCGGAGGCGTACTTCGAGTGGCTGAACGGGTCCTGCCGCGGCGACGATCCGCTCTTCCACGCGATCGTCGATCGCGCGAGCGGGCAGGCAGTCGGCGTGGCGAGCTACCTGCGCATCGATCCGGCGAACGGCGTGATCGAGGTGGGGCACATCAACTACTCGCCGCTGCTGCAGCGCAGGCCGGCCGCGACCGAGGCGATGCACCTGATGATGAAGCGCGCGTTCGAGCTCGGCTACCGGCGCTACGAGTGGAAGTGCGACGCGCTCAACGCGCCCTCGCGCGCCGCGGCGCAGCGGCTCGGGTTCTCGTACGAGGGCCTCTTCCGCCAGGCGGTGGTGTACAAGGGGCGCAGCCGCGACACCGCGTGGTACTCGGTGATCGACGCGGAGTGGCCGGCGCTGCGCGCGGCGTTCGAGCGCTGGCTCGACCCGGCGAACTTCGACGCGGCGGGGAACCAGCGCGTGGCGCTGTCGGCGCTGACCGCGCCGCTGCTCATGGCGCGCGGCTGAGGCGGCCATGCGCCGGGTGCGGTACTTCGCCGCCTCGAGCCTGGACGGCTACATCGCGCGCGGCGACGGCAGCATCGGCTGGCTGTTCCACGACGCCGACTACGGCTACGCGGCGTTCTACTCGGCCATCGACACCGTCCTCATGGGGCGGACGACCTACGAGCTGGCGCTGGTGCTCGGGCCCTATCCGTTCTCCGGCAAGAAGGCGTTCGTCTTCTCCAGGTCGCGCGCGGGGACGCGCGACGAGCACGCGGAGTTCGTCGCGCCCGACGTGCGCGCGTTCGTCGCCGGCCTGCGCGCGCAGCCGGGGCGGGACATCTGGCTGGTCGGCGGGTCGCAGCTCGCGCACGCGTTTCTCGCCGCGGACCTGATCGACGAGTACATCGTGTCGATCCACCCGGTGCTGCTCGGCGCGGGGATCCCGCTGTTCCCGGCGAACGCGCGCGAGGCGGTGCTGCGGTTCGAGGGCGCGCGAACCTTTCCGAGCGGGCTCGTGCAGTTGCGGTACGAGCGCACCGGCCGGGGCTGAGCGCGGGCGCCCAGGACCGGCCCGCGCGCGAGCGGAACGAAGGAACGGGGGGGAGGGGAAGCGATGGCGCTGCGCGGTGAGGCCGCGATCGCGATGTGGATCGACTTCGACCCGGCGATCGTCGCGGAGCTGGGCGACTGGCACACGCACGAGCACATGCCCGAGCGCTTGGGCATCCCGGGGTTCCGGCGCGGGACGCGCTGGTCGGGCGGCGGCGCCGGCGCGAGCCACTTCGTCCTGTACGAGCTCGAGTCGCTCGACGTCTTCGCGTCGAACGCCTATCTCGAGCGGCTGAACGACCCGACGCCGTGGAGCCGCAAGATGACCCCGCACCACCGCAACATGGTGCGCAGCCCGTGCCGGGTCGTGGGCGGCGCCGGGGCGGGCGTCGGCGCGGCGCTGCTGACCGTCCGGCTCTCGCCGCGGCCGGGCGAGGCCGAGCGCCTGCGCGACGGGCTCCTCCGCGAGCTGCTGCCCGCGCTGGCGCGGCGGCCGGGCATCGCCGCGGCGCACCTCCTCGTCACCGAGCCGACGGTCATGCCCCCGCAGACCGAAGAGCAGCGGATGCGCGGCGGCGACGCGCTCGCCGATTGGGTGCTGCTCGTGCACGGCTACGAGGCTGCGGCGGTCGCGGCGCTGGCGCAGGGCGAGCTCGGCTCCGCGGCGCTCGCCGGGCGCGGCGCGGCGCCGGGCGCGGTCATCGGAAGCTACCGGCTCGATTACGCCTTGACGAACGTGGACGTCGGGGCGCCGTAGCGCCGCGTCCCCCGACTCAGAGCAGTTTCACCTCGAGGCCGCGGATGCGCGCGAACGTCGGATCGTTCGTCACGAATGCCGTGCCGGCGCCGAGCGCCATGGCCGAGGCGGCCTGGATCGAATCGGGCGTGCGCAGCCCGTGCTCGGCGCGAAGCGCGGTTGCGACGTCGACGATCTCGGCGGTGATCTCGACCACCGCGAGGTCGGCCGCGTTGAGAAAGTTGTCGTAGCGCGCGAGGATGTGCGGCTGCCGCTCGCGCAGCGGCTTCGTCCGGCATTCGATCCAGGACAGTCGCGAGACCGCGAGCCCGAGCCCGGGATGTGCCGCGCGCAGCGTGCCGAGCAGCGCGGCGAGACGCGCCTGGAACGGAGCGACCCCCTCGACTTGATAGATGATCGCGCAAGCGTCGAGCAGTGCGATCAACGCTTGCCCCAGCTCGCCCGATCCTCCCGGACTTGCGCGTCGATCTCGTCCTTGGCGCGGTTACCCTCGTGGGGCCGCGCGATGATCAGGTCCCACACGCTTGCGCCGGACGACGCCTGCGCTGGGGCGCGTGATGCAGCGACCAGGCGGGCGTACTCCTGCTCCGACAGATAGACGCCGGTCGGGCGGTTGTTCCGGATGATGTGGACCGGGCCGGACTTGGCCGCCTCTTCCAGGGCGGCGACGCCCCGGCGCTTGACTTCGCTTGCGGGAATCGAGTTCATATCGTACCTGGAAAAGTGCTCGAACGAGTACCGATTATCGTACTGACCGGTCAGCGGTGCAAGCGGCTGGCTGGCTCGAAGACGGACGGGAAACGAAAATCGCCGGGAGCACCGCCCGCATGGACACGCTGACCGATTTTCTCGGAGGAACGGCCGCGAACTCACGGGGAGGACCGGCGCTCCTCGATCGCGACCGCCCCGTGACCCGCGCCGCGCTGGCCGAGGAGTCGGCGCGCCTTGCCGCGGGGCTGCGCGCGATCGGGGTCGAGGCAGGGGACCGCGTCGCGGTCTGGCTTCCCAATCTCCCCGCGTGGCTCGCGACGTTCTTCGCCTGCGGGCGGCTCGGCGCGATCGCAGTCTCGGTCAACACGCGCTTTCGCAGCCACGAGGTGCAGGACATCGTCGGCCGCGCCGGCTGCAAGGCGGTCGTCTTCTGGCCGGGGTTCCGCAACATCGACTTCGCCGGGATCCTCGCCGAGTGCGATCCCGGCGCGCTCGGCACGCTCGCCCACGTGGTCGCGTACGCCGAGGGCGACGAGCGCCTGCCCGAGCGGGTGCACGGCAAGCCGGTCGTCGCCTATCGCACGCTGGTCGCGAACGAACCGCTGCGCGCCGCGGCCGGCCGGCCCGACTCCGGCTGCGTGATCTTCACCACCTCCGGGACGACGAAGGCGCCGAAGTTCGTGCTGCACGACCAGCGCACCGTGCTGCGCCACGCGCACGACGTCGCGCGCGGGTTCGGCTATGAGGCGCCGGACGCGCGCGTCCTCGTGACCGCGCCGCTCTGCGGCGTGTTCGGTTTCACCAACGCGATGGGCGCGCTCGCCGCCGCCGCGCCGGTCGTGATGTATCCCGCCTTCGACGCCGCCGAGTCCGCGCAAGCGGTGCTGCGCCATCGGGTCACGCACACGCACGCCTCCGACGAGATGATCGGGCGCATGCTCGACGCCGTGCCGGGCATGCCGGCGTTTCCGGACGCGAGGTTCTTCGGCTACGCGTCGTTCTCGCCCGCGTACGCGGACCTGCCGCAGCGCGCGCAGGCGCGCGGGCTCACCGTCGTCGGCCTGTACGGCATGAGCGAAGTGCACGCGCTCATGGCGCGCCAGAGCGAGTCCGCGCCGTTCGCCGAGCGCGTGCTCGCCGGCGGCCGCTGCGTCGCGCCCGAGGGGCGGGTGCGGGCGCGCGATCCCGAGTCGGGCGCGATCCAGCCGCACGGCACCGCGGGCGAGCTGGAGCTGAAGGTGCCGAGCGGCATGGTCGGGTACTTCGGCGACGAGGGCGCCACGCGCGCGGCGTTCACCGACGACGGGTACCTCCGAACCGGAGACCTCGGCTACTCGACGGCGGAGAACGCGTTCGTGTTCCTCGCCCGGCTCGGCGACGCCTTCCGGCTCGGCGGGTTCCTCGTGAGCCCGGCGGAGATCGAGGACGTGCTGCAGGCCCATCCGGCGGTCGCCGGCGCGCAGGTCGTCGGCGTCGACACCGCGGGCGGCACCCGGGCGTTCGCGTTCGTCATCCCCAAGCCCGGCGCGGCGTTCGACGAGCGCGCGCTCGTCGCGCACTGCGCGGCGCGCGTCGCGAAGTTCAAGGTGCCGGTGCGCGTGCGGCCGATCGACGCCTTCCCGGTGACGCCGGGCGCCAACGCGACCAAGATCCAGAAGTCGAAGCTGCGCGAGCGCGCGCAGGCCATACTCGAAGGGAGCGGCGAATGAGCGACACGATCCGGGTGGAGCAGGCGGGCGCGATCACGGTCCTGGTGCTGAACCGGCCGGCGGCCTTCAACGCGCTGGAGATGGAGCTGGTGGACGCGCTGGTCGACCGCGTCACCGCGCTCGCCCGCGACGAGCGGGTGCGCGGCGTGGTGATCACCGGCGCGGGAAAGGCGTTCTGCTCGGGCGGCGACCTGCGCTGGATGCTGTCGCACCCGCAGGGGCCCGCCGGCGCGTTCCACGCGCTCGCGGCGCGCTTCCACCTCGTGGTGCTGGAGATCCGGCGCATGGCGAAGCCGGTCGTCGCGGCGGTGAACGGCGTGGCGGCCGGCGGCGGCTTCTCGTTCGCGCTCGCGTGCGACTTCCGCGTACTGGCGGAGTCGGCGGTGCTGCGGCAGGCCTACACCTCGAACGGGCTCTCGATCGACGGCGGCGGCACCTTCGCCCTGCCGCGCCTGGTCGGCTACGCCCGCGCCATGGAGATCGCGGCGTTCGACGCGCCCGTCTCCGCGCGCCAGGCGCTCGAGTGGGGGCTCGCGACGAAGGTGGCTGCGGACGGCCAGGCGGTGGAGGAGGCGGTCGCGCTCGCCGCGCGCATCGCGAGCGGGTCGCTCCACTCGTACGGGCTGGCGAAGCGGCTGCTGGGCGACGCGTTCGACACGCCGCTCGAGGCGCAGCTCGAGCGCGAGCGCGCGGCGCTCGCCGCGTGCGGCGCGCACCCCGACGGGCAGGAAGGAATGCGCGCGTTCGCGGAGAAGCGCAGGCCCGCCTTCAGATGACCCCGTCGCCGGCCATCGCGTCGAACACGATGCCGGCGTACTGCTGCATGTCGGAGGCCGTGTCGGACCGGCCGTCGCGGTCCTTGGTGGCGATGGCGCCGCGCCAGGCGAGCTCGCCGCTGCGCGCGTCGAAGAGCCGCGTCTCCGAGGTCGAAACCGGCGGGCCGACGTCCTGCGTCTGCGGCGGGACGTAGACCGACTTCCACACGCCGCTGTAGAAGCCGTAGAAACCGCCCCAGCCGATGCCGACGAACGCGGTCTCGCCCGGCGAGGTCACGGTCGCCTGGTCGACGGCGATGGTGCGCGTGATGAGCACCGCGTCGGCGCCGGTCTTGGCGATCACCGCGCGCAGCGTCGCCTCGTCCACCGCGCCGGTGCTGCCGAGCGCCGCGTAGCCGGGGATGCCGCGCACGCCGCGCTGGCCGAGCAGCGCGACCATGCGGTCCTCGTAGATGCGCCCGAGCACGTTCTCGCTCGTGACCGCGACGACGAGGACGCGCTTGAACGGCTTGCCGACGAACGCCGGATTCGCCTGATGGTCGACGAGGCGGTTGGTCGCGCAGCCGGCCGCGCAGGCTGCCGCGGCGAGCGCCACGAGGAGGGTGCGCACGCGGCGCGCGATGGAGTCGGTCATGGAGCGGTCCCTGGTTGAGATGGACGCCGAATTTAACCCGGGCGCCGCTCCGGGAAGAACTCGCGCAGCAGGAACGCCTCCAGCCCGGCGGTGTCGGTCGCGCGCGCGGAGAGGGTCACGTCGCGGCCCAGCCGCTGCGAGCGCCAGAGGAAGTCGCCCGACTCGTGCTCGCGGATGATCACGATCATCCGGCGCACGATCGCGATCTCGATGCTGGGGTTCGCGCCCTTCTCGACGACGATGTGCTGCTGCGCCCGGCGCCGGATGTCCTTGTTCCAGCCGAAGAAGAGGAACTCGGCGTCGGTGTAGCCGACGCGCTCGAGCTGGAAGATGCCGCCGCCGGTGGGCTCGCGGCCGTAGGTCGGGACGCGGTTCAGCCCGAGGTTCTCTGCGACGATGCGGTTGTGGCGCGCGTGCTCGTCCTCGGCGGACGGCGCGTTCGCGGCGGGTTCCCCGGGCGAGGCGCCGCGCGCGCGGCGGCGCGCCTCGAGTTGCGCGAAGAAGTCGCCTGCGTCGACGCTCGGCAGCGGCGCGGGCGTGGCGCGCGCGGTCTCGGCCGGTGGCGGCGGGAC
>JAGVSZ010000459.1 GCA_019137045.1 Betaproteobacteria bacterium | reverse complement strand
GCCGCGGCCTCCGCGACCGGCTGCGCCGCCTCCTGCGGCGGGGGTTCCGCGCCCGGCGGCGCCGAAAGCTCCTGCGGCGCCTCGCCCTCCTTCGCCTCCTCCTCGGCCGGCGGGGTGCCGATCAGGCCCGCCGATTCCTCCTTGCCCTCCGCGGCGACCAGCCCGCCGGCCTCCACCAGCCCCGCGGTGCTCGCCTCCACCACCGGCGCGGTCGCCGACTGGTACATGACGGCGAGCAGCGCGGCGATCGCGAGCGCCGGCAGGAGCGAGACGAAGAGCTGGCCCACCACGGTGCGCTTCGCGACGCCGCCGCCCGCGCCGATCAACGCGGCGGCAAGCGTCGCGAAGGCGTTGCGGCCGCGCTGCGACAGGCGCTGCGCGAACTGCGGCAGCGGCACCTGCGCCTCCTCCGGCGGCAGCGGCGGGGTGAGGTTCGGCCTGAGTTTCGCCAGGACGATGACGTAGCCGACGTACAGCGCCGCGAGCATCATCCCGGGGAAGAACGCGCCGGCGTAGAGCTGCACGACCGACACGCCCGCGGTCGCGCCGTACACGATCAGCAGCACCGACGGCGGGATCAGGATGCCGAGGCAGCCGCCCGCGGTGATCGCCCCCGCCGCGACCTGCGTGTTGTAGCCGGCGCGCAGCATCGCCGGGAACGCGAGCAGGCCCATCAGCGTGACCACCGCGCCGACGATGCCGGTGGCGGTGGCGAACACCGCGCACGTGACGATGGTCGCCACCGCGAGCGAGCCGGGGATACGGGTGAGCGCGAGGTGCAGGCTCTTGAACAGCCGCTCGATCAGCGCCGCGCGCTCGACCAGGTATCCCATGAACACGAACAGCGGGACGGCGATCAGCACGTCGTTCGACATCACCCCGTAGGCGCGCTGCACCATGAGGTCGAGCACCTGGCGGTTGGCGAGCTCGGGGGTCTGGCTGCGATAGGCGAGCCACGCGAAGAACACGCCCATCCCCATCAGCGTGAACGCGGTCGGGAACCCGAGCATGATCGCGACCACGATCAGCGCGAGCATGAGCAGGCCGAGCACGCCGAGGTCCTCGCGCGCGAGGTGCGCGTCGGCGAGATGGCTCCACGGCGTGAGCACCACGACCGTGGCCAGGATGATCCCCATGAGCGAAAACCCGAACCACAGCTCCTTGCGGATCTTCATGGCCGCATCTCGCCCTTGCGCTCGGCGGTGTGGACCGCGCCGCCGCCCTCGTGCCCGATCGTCTCCTGCCCCGCGCCGTCAAGGTCGGTCGCGTGGACCATCTCCTTCAGCTTGGCGACGTCGACTTCCTCCACGTCCTCCTCGCGCGAGGGCCAGATCCCCTGCCTCAGGCAGATGACGCAGCGGATGATCTCCACGATACCCTGGGCGAGCAGGATCGCGCCGGCGAAGGGGATCACCATCTTGAACGGGTAGATCGGCGGCCCTTCGGCGGTGATGTTCGAGCTCTCGCGGATCGCCCAGGACTCGAGCGCGTAGAAGTAGCCGGCGTACGTGAGCGCGATGACCCCGGGAATGAAGAACAGGATGTAGAGAACGAGGTCGATCGTCGCCTGCGTGCGCGGACGGAAGAACCCGTAGAGCACGTCGCCGCGCACGTGCCCGTTCTTCGCCAGGGTGTAGGCCCCGGCCATCATGAACAGCGCGCCGTACTGCATGATCATGACGTCGAAGGCCCAGGCATGCGGGCGATCGAGCGCGTAGCGCGAGAACACCTCCCAGGTGATGAGCAGCGTGAGGCCGACGATCAGCCAGGAGAACGCCTGGCCGATCCAGGTGCTCACCTTGTCGACGAGGAGCAGCAGCTTCTGCATGCCGGAAAGGTGCCTGCGCCGCCAGTCCGTCGGGCAACTACGCCCGCGGAACGGAAACAAAACAGCCACCCGGCTCGCGCCGGATGGCTGTCACCGGGCCACGCGCTAGGCCTTCTTGGCCGCGGCGGGCTTCCTGCCGAAGTAGTGGTTGTAGGCCATGCGCCGATTGACGTTGGTGTCGAGGTCCCAGCGCACCGCGCGCTCCGCGAACTCGCGCTGCGACTTCTCGATCTCCTGGAACAGCGCGTTGTCCGCGCGCTTCTTGGCCGCCGCGTCGTAGGCGGTGAGCTGGTTCTGCAGCACCGAGTCCGGCGTCTTGTAGAACTTGACGTTGTGCTTGGTCTGCAGCTCGACGTAGTCCTTCGAGTAGCGGTCGATCGCCTTCCAGCTCATGTCCGCCGAGGCCGCCTCGACGGCGTTCTCGATGATGGCCTTCACCTTCGCCGGCAGCGCGTCGTACTTCGCCTTGTTGAACATGATCTCGAACTGCTCGGCGTTCTGGTGGAAGCTCTGCAGCATGCACACCTTGGACACGTCGGCGAAGCCGAGGATGCGGTCGGAGGAGGCGTTGTTGAACTCCGCCGCGTCGAGCAGGCCGCGGTCCATCGCCGGGACGATCTCGCCGCCCGGCAGCGCGTTGACGGCGGCGCCGAGGCCGGTGAACACGTCGATCGAGATGCCGACGGTGCGGAACTTGAGGCCCTTGAAGTCCTCGTTCTTGGTGATCGGCTTCTTGAACCAGCCGAGGGGCTGGGTCGGCATCGGCCCGTAGGGGAACGACACGACGCTCGCGCCGATCGAGTTGTAGAGCTTGTTGAGCAGCTCCTTGCCGCCGCCGTACTTGTGCCACGCGAGCAGCATGTTCGCGTCCATGCCGAACGCCGGGCCCGAGCCCCACAGGGCGAGCGCGTTCTGCTTGCCGTAGTGGTACACGAGCACGCCGTGGCCGCCGTCGAGCGTGCCTTTGGACACCGCCTCGAGCAGGCCGAAGGCCGGCACCACCGCACCGGCGGGCAGCACCTCGATCTTGAGGTCGCCGCCGGTCATGTCGTTCACCTTCTTCGCGAAGTCGAGCGCGTACTCGTGGAAGATGTCCTTCGCCGGCCAGGTCGACTGCCAGCGCATCGACACGGGGCCCTGCGCCTTGACGATGGTCGGGAAGCCTAGGGTCGCGCCCGCGGTCGCCGCCGCGGCGCCGGCGAGGAACTTGCGCCGGGAGGCGGGGGCCGCCTTCTGCGTCTGCTGCTTGGTCATCTGGGAACTCCTCAGGTAGAGATGGAACGACGGGCCGGGTTTCTGCTGGTGACGGCATCCTGCGCGCCGTCGCGGCGGATCACTCCGCAGCGTGCGAGCGCGCGCGAACCCTGGCCCTCGTGAAGCCCGCGAATGGTAGCCCCGAACCCCGGGCCCGGCAAGCCGGAGACCGGGCCGCTCACTTCGGCAGAGCCCCCGCCGGCGCGGTCTGCGCCGGCTGGTCCGCGACCGGCTCGTGGCCGCGCTTGGGGGTGGGGTCCCAGCCCATGACGGCGAGCAGCACGAGGAAGCCGGCCACGTAGGCCACCGCGACGTGCCACCCGTGCGCGAGCCAGCGCCCCACCGATTTCGCCTCGGGATACATGTTCGACAGCGCCACGCCCGCCGATGAGCCGAACCAGATCATCGACCCGCCGAACCCCACCGCGTAGGCGAGCACCCCCCAGTCGTAGCCGTCCTGCTTCAGGGCGAGCGCGGTGAGCGGGATGTTGTCGAACACCGCTGAGACGAAACCGAGCCCGAAGGCGGTCTGCCAGGACTGCCGGGGGAGGTGCTCGACCGGCATCATCGCCGCGCAGGTCACGAGCGAGAGCAGGAAGATCGTGCCCTTGGTCGCGCCGGGGATGAGGCTCCAGTCGGGCTTGCGGATCGGGATCGAGACCAGGATCGCCGCCCACACCGCGAGCCCGATGATCGGGACCTTGTCGGCGAGCCACGGCGCGCGGAGGTTCATGGCCACGTTGGCGGCGATGGCCGCCACGAGGATCAGCCCGACGATGCCCACGCGCGCCCAGTCGACGCGGGCGCCGGCGGCCGCGTCCTTCATGATCGGCGAGTGCTTGTGCTGCTGCAGCGCCGCGGGGATCCCGCAGACGACCAGCGCCACGACCGCGGCGACGTACGCGTGGAGCACCGCGAGCGGGCTCACCCCGTCGATCCACATCATCGTGGTGGTGGTGTCGCCCACCACGCTGCCCGAGCCGCCGGCGTTCGACGCCGCGACGATGCCGGCCAGGTAGCCGATGTGCACCTTGCCGCGGAACACGGTGTGCGCCATCGCCCCGCCGATCAGCGCGGCGGCGATGTTGTCGAGGAACGAGGACAGGACGAAGACGATCACGAGCAGCGCGAACGCGCCCTTCCAGTCGTCGGGCAGGAAGCGCGGCAGCACCTTCGGCACCTCGCTGTCCTCGAAGTGCTTGGAGAGCAGCGCGAACCCGACCAGCAGGAGCAGCAGGTTCGCGAGGATCACCCATTCGTGCGCGAGGAGGCTCGCGAACCCGGCAACGCCCGCGCCGGTGCGAAACGGGGCGAACAGGATCTTGTAGAGCGCGATCACCACGAGCCCGGTGAGGGCCACCTGCAACGTGCGGTGATGGAAGAGCGCCACCCCGACGAGCGTCAGCGCGAACAGGAAGAAGTCGATCGGGATCCCGAACAGCGTGGGCAGCGCAACCGACGTCATCGTCTCCCCCATTCCTCGCGTGTGAGCGCGCGCGGGTCGAGGCCCGCGCCGGAAGGCGCGATTATACGTACGCTGCGCGCGCCGGCGCCGCTCCAACCCGTACAATCGCGCCGCCCCGTTCCGTCCGACCCGCGCCCGCGTGACCGCGACGATCGCACTGCCGCTCGCCATCCTGCTGCCGCTCGTGCTCGGCACGGCCGTCGCGCCGCTCGCGGCGCGCCGCGCGCGCGCCGCGGCGGTTTGGACCGCCGCCGCCGTCACCGCCGCAGCGGCGCTGATCCTCGCCGCAGCGGCGCCCCCCGTGCTCGCGGGCGGCGCCGTGCAGGCGTTGTGGCCGTGGATTCCCGCGCTCGGCCTGAACGTCGCGCTCAGGCTCGACGGCCTCGGGCTGCTCTTCGCCGGGCTGATCCTCGCGATCGGCCTGCTCGTCATCCTCTACGCGCACTACTACCTCGGCAGCCGCGACCCCGCCGGAAAATTCTTCGGGCTGCTGATGCTGTTCATGGCGGCGATGCTCGGCGTCGTCCTCGCCGACAACCTGCTGCTGCTGGTCGTCTTCTGGGAGCTCACCAGCGTCGCCTCCTTCCTGCTGATCGGCTACTGGAGCGAGCGCGCGGAGTCCCGGCAGGGCGCGCGCATGGCGCTCGCGGTCACCGGCGCCGGCGGGCTCGCCCTGCTCGCCGGGGTTCTGCTCCTCGGCGCCGCGGGCGGCACCTTCGAGATCTCCGCCCTCGCCGCGGCGCGCGACCGCGTGCAGGCGAGCCCGCTCTTCCCGGTTGCGCTCGCGCTGGTCCTCCTGGGGGCGTTCACCAAGAGCGCCCAGTTCCCGTTCCACTTCTGGCTGCCCGAGGCGATGGCGGCGCCGACCCCGGTCTCGGCCTACCTGCACTCGGCGACGATGGTGAAGGCGGGCGTGTTCCTGCTGCTGCGGCTCTACCCGGTGCTGGGCGGCAACGCGCCGTTCGAGTACGCGGCGTGCACCGTCGGCCTCGTCACCATGGTGTTCGGCGCCTACGTCGCGATCTTCAGGCACGACCTGAAGGGCCTGCTCGCCTACTCGACCATCAGCCACCTCGGGCTGATCGTCTTCCTGATCGGGCTCGACTCGCCGCTCTCGGCGGTGGCCGCGGTGTTCCACGTCGTGAACCACGCCACTTTCAAGGCCTCGCTCTTCATGGCCGCCGGAATCGTCGACCACGAGTGCGGCACGCGCGACATGCGCCGCATCAACGGCCTGTGGCGGTACATGCCCTACACCGCGACGCTCGCGATCGTCGCCGCAGCCGCGATGGCGGGCGTGCCGCTGCTGAACGGGTTCCTGTCGAAGGAGATGTTCTTCGCCGAGGCGCTCGGGATGCATCACCTCGGCGTCCTCGGCGCCGTGGCGCCGTACGCGGCGACGCTGGGCGGGGCGTTCGGGGTGGCGTACTCGGCGCGGTTCGTCCACGACGTGTTCTTCAACGGCGCGCCGCGCGGCCTGCCGCGCACGCCGCACGAGCCGCCGCGCTTCATGAAGGTGCCGGTGGAGATCCTCGTCGTGATCTGCATCGCCGTCGGCGTGCTGCCCGCGCTCACCGTGGGACCGGTCGTGGATCTCGCCGCGACCGCGGTGCTGGGAGGCGCGCTCCCGGCGCACTCCTTGGCGCTCTGGCACGGGTTCAACGCGCCGCTCGCGCTGAGCATGATCGCGACCGCGCTCGGGGGTGCGCTCTACTGGGCGCTCGCGCGCAAGTACGACCTCCATCTGCACGCGCCGTCGGGCTGGACCGCGCGCCTGCTGTTCACGCGCGCGCTCGACGGCCTGTTCGCGGCGTCGGCGCGCCTCACCTCGGCGCTCGACAACGGCTCGCTGCAGCGGCAGCTCGCGCTGCTCGTGACGACCGCGGTCGGGCTGGGCGCAGTCGCCTTCGCCGCGGGCGGCAGGCTCGCCGGCGCGCGCGCGCTCCTGCCGGTGACGCCGCTCGCCGCGGCCGCCTGGCTCGTGCTCGTCGCCGCCGCGCTCGGCGTCGTGCGGCTGCACCGCACGCGGCTGACGGCGGTGATCCTGGCCGGCGCAATCGGGCTGGTGAGCGCGCTCGGCTTCGCCTACTTCTCGGCGCCCGACCTCGCGCTCACGCAGCTCGCGGTCGAGGTCGTCACCACCATCCTGCTCCTGTTGGCGCTCGCGGCGCTGCCGCGCACCTCGCCGCGGGAGTCCGGGCCCGGCCGGCGAGCGCGCGACCTCGCGCTCGCCGGGCTGGCGGGGGCCGGCGTCGCGGCGATCGCGTTCGCGGCGATGACGCGCGAGCGCGACTCGATCGCGGGGTATTTCCTCGAGAACGCAGTGCCGAAGGGCGGCGGCGCAAACGTGGTCAACGTGATCCTGGTCGATTTCCGCGGCTTCGATACCTTCGGCGAGATCACCGTGCTCGTGATCGCCGCGCTCGGCGTCGCTGCGCTGTTGACGGGCATGGTCACGCACCGCCCGGCGACCGACCCCGCCGGGCGGCCGTGGTCCGTACAGCGCGTTCCGCTCGTCTTCGCCGCCGCAGTGCGCTGGATGCTGCCGTTCGCGCTGCTGGTGTCCGTCTATCTCTTCCTGCGCGGTCACAACGCCCCGGGCGGGGGCTTCATCGCAGCCCTGGTCGTGGCGGCGGGCATCGCGACCGTCTACATGTCGGAAGGCTTCGCGCGCACCGAGCGCGCGATCGCGCTCGACTACGCCCGCGTCGCCGCGCTCGGCGTGCTCGTCGCCGCGGCGACGGGAGCCGGCGCCATCGGGTTCGGCCGGCCGTTCCTCGCGAGCGCCCACGGCCACCCGGCGCTGCCGCCGTTCGGCGAGGTGCCGCTCGCGACCGCGGCGCTGTTCGACCTCGGCGTGTATCTCGCGGTCATCGGCGCGACCCTGCTCATGCTGGTTGAGCTGGCGCGCGTCCCGGGGCGCGACGCGGAATGACCGCTGCGCGGGAGACCCGATGGAGCTCCTAGTCGCCGCCGCGCTAGGGCTGGTGACCGCCTGCGCGGTGTACCTGATGCTGCGCGGGCGCACGTTCCCGGTCGTGCTCGGGCTCGCCCTGCTCGGGTACGCGGTCAACTTCTTCATCTTCGTCGCGGGCGGGCTCGCGGTCGGCGCGCCGCCGCTCGTCGCCGACGGCGCCGCCGCCTACGCCGATCCCCTGCCCCAGGCGCTCGTGCTGACGGCGATCGTGATCGGGTTCGGAACCACCGGGTTCCTCCTCGCGCTCGCGCTGCGCGCGCGCGCGGCGACCGGCTCCGACCACGTCGACGGGGAGGAGCCGCGTTGACCGCGCACGCGCTCGTCCTGCCGGTCCTCCTGCCCGCGGTCGCCGCCGTGCTCATGCTGCTCGCCGGCGAGCGGCGGCGCGCGGTGCAGCGCGCGCTCGGGTTCGTCTCCTGCTTCGCCCTCGCGGCCCTCGCGACCGCGTTCCTGGCGCAGAGCGCGTCAGGCGAAGTGCTCGCCTACTTCCTGGGCGGCTGGGCGGCGCCGTTCGGGATCGCGCTCGTCCTCGACCGCCTCGCCGCGCTCATGCTCGCCCTGACTGCCGTGGTCGGGACCGCGGCCCTCGTCGCCGCCGCAAGCGGCGCGGAGCCGGTGGACGTGCGCGGCCGCTGGTTCCATCCGCTGTTCCAGTTCCAGCTGATGGGCCTGAACGGCGCGTTCCTGACCGGCGACCTCTTCAACCTGTTCGTGTGCTTCGAGATCCTCCTGATCGCCTCCTACTGCCTGCTCGCGCACGGCCAGGGCGTCGCGCGCCTGCGCTCGGCGGTGCATTTCGTGGTGATCAACCTTGCCGCCTCCGCGCTCTTCCTCCTCGGCATTGCGACGCTCTACGCGGTCACCGGCACCCTCAACATGGCCGACCTCGCGCTGCGGGTGCCGGCCGTCGCGCCGCACGACGCCGGGCTGGTGCGCGCGGGCGCGCTGCTGCTGCTCGTCGTCTTCGCGGTCAAGGCGGCCGCGTTTCCGCTCTACCTGTGGCTGCCGGCCGCCTATACGGCGGCGGCGGCGCCGGTGGCGGCGCTGTTCGCGATCATGACGAAGGTCGGGGTCTACGCGATCGTGCGCGTGCACGGGGTCATCTTCGGTCCGGGCGCGGGCGACGCGGCGCTGGTCGCCGCGCCGTGGCTGTTCGCCGCCGCGCTGGCGACGGCGGTTCTCGGCGCCGCCGGCGCGCTCGGCGCCTCCTCGCTCACCCGCATGACCGCTTACCTCACGATCGCGTCGGTCGGCACGCTCCTGATCGCCGTGAGCCTGTTCTCGCCCGCCGGCCTCGGCGCCGCGCTGTACTACCTGCTCCACTCGACGCTGGTCGTGGCGGCGTTGTTCCTGCTCGCCGCCGAGATCGGCGCGCGCCGCGGCGCCGCCGGCGACCGCCTGCAGCGCG
>JAGVSZ010000517.1 GCA_019137045.1 Betaproteobacteria bacterium | reverse complement strand
CGCGCGCGCGCTCGCCCCCGAGCTCGCGCAGCGCGCGGCTGGATTCCGAAATGGCGCTCTCGGAGTCGCGCAGGACGTCGACCGCCTCCGCGCGGGCGCTCTCGGCGGCCGCGAGCTCCTTCTTCAGCGCCTCCACGCGGGCGCGCAGCGCGCGCAGCTCCTCGTCCTTCGTCTGCGCGCTCGCCGAAGGCGCGGCGCCGAGTGCGAGCGCGAGCGCGACCGCGGCGAGCGGCCGGGCGCGCGGCCGGATCAAGCGCGCGCCTTGCCCTGGTTCGCGACCGCCTTGACCGCGGCCTCGACCATGGTCGGGTCGCCGAGATAGTAGTGGCGGCGCGGTTTCAGCGCCTCGTCGAGCTCGTACACGAGCGGGATGGCGGTGGGAATGTTGAGCGCGACGATGTCGGACTCGCTGACCTCGTCCAGGTACTTCACCAGCGCGCGGATCGAGTTGCCGTGCGCCGCGATGAGCACGCGTCCGCCCGCCCGCACCGCCGGCGCTATCGTCTCGTGCCAGTAGGGCAGGAAGCGCGTCACCGTGTCCTTGAGGCACTCGGTGCGCGGCAGTTCCGCGGGCGCGAGCGCCGCGTAGCGCGGGTCCCTGGCGGGATGGCGGGGATCGTCCGCTGCGAGCGCGGGCGGCGGCGTGTCGTAGCTGCGCCGCCAGACGAGCACCTGGTCCTCGCCGTACTTCTGCGCCGTTTCGGCCTTGTTCAGGCCCTGCAGCGCGCCGTAGTGACGCTCGTTCAGGCGCCACGAGCCGTGGATCGGGATCCACATCCGGTCCATCTCCTCCAGGGCGAGCCAGAGGGTCTTGATCGCGCGCTTCAGCACCGAGGTGTACGCGACGTCGAAGTCGTACCCGCTTTCCGCGAGCAGCCGCCCGGCGCGGCGCGCCTCCTCCCGGCCGTGGTCGGTCAGGTCGACGTCGGTCCAGCCGGTGAACCGGTTCTCCCGGTTCCAGAGGCTCTCGCCGTGGCGGAGCAGGACGAGCTTGTGCATGGGACGCTGTTGCGGCGCAGGATCGGCGACGAATTCTATAATATGGCGCTTTCCCGATCGATCGCCCGCTACCGTGAAGCGCGAGTCGCACGACATCTTCGAGTTGATCGGCCGCCAGGAGCAGATCGACCAGGCCGCGCGCGCGATCAAGGCGATGGCCCACCCGCTGCGGCTCAAGATCCTGTGCGTGCTCGGCAACGCCGAGGTGAGCGTCCAGGACATCGTGGACGCCGTGGGAACCTCGCAGAGCAACATCTCGCAGCATCTCGCGATCCTGCGCGAGAAGGGCGTGCTCAAGGCGCGCAAGGCCGCGAACCGCGTCTACTACCGCGTGGGCGACCAGCGCACCCTCGCGCTCATCGGCATGATGCGCGAAGTCTTCTGCGGCATACCGTCCGGCAAGTGACGACCACCATGAAATTCATCACCGAGAACATCTTCCTCATCGCCATCGCCTTCGTGAGCGGCGCGATGCTGGTCTGGCCGCTCATGCGGCGCGGCGTCGGCGGCGCAGCGGTGGGCACGCTCGAGGCGACGATGCTGATCAACCAGAAGGACGCCATCGTGCTCGACGTGCGCGAGAGCGCCGAGTTCGCGCAGTCCCACATCCTCAACTCGCGCAACATCCCGCTCGGCGAGGTCGAGGCGCGGCTGAAGGAGCTCGAACGCTACAGGGAGAAGCCGGTGATCGTCGCGTGCGCGACCGGCAACCGCTCCGGATCCGCGGCGGCCATGCTGCGCAAGCACGGTTTCACCGGCGCGGTGAATCTCGCCGGCGGCATCGCCGCGTGGCAGCAGGCCGGGCTGCCGACCGTCAAGTGATGGCACGGGTCGTGATGTACGCCACCGAGTGGTGCCCCTACTGCCGCCGCGCCGAGGCGCTGCTGCGCGCGAAGGGCGCGCAGATCGAGACGATCGACGTCGAAGCGCAACCCGAGCGCCGCGCGGAGATGCAGCGCCGCAGCCGCCGCCACACCGTCCCGCAGATCTGGATCGGCGCAACGCACGTGGGCGGCTGCGACGACCTGTACGCGCTCGAACGGGACGGCAAGCTCGAGCCGCTGCTGGCGGCGGAGTAGCGCGGCCGGCCCGCCCGGCGCGCTAGACTGGGCGCCCGAACAACCTCGCAGCGCCCCGGAGTGCCAATGACCGACCCGCAGCAGCCCGTCTTCAGCATCGAGAAGGTGTACGTCAAGGACGCCTCGATCGAGACCCCGAACAGCCCGCAGGCGTTCCTCGAGCCCGCGCAGCCGCAGGTGGAGGTGCAGCTCCAGAACGCCGCGCAGCGGCTGAACGACGCGCTCTACGAGGCGGTGGTGACGGTGACCGTCACCGCCAAGGCGGGGGAGCGGACGCTCTTTCTCGTCGAGGCCGCGCAGGCCGGGATCTTCCAGATCCAGCACGTCCCGGACGCCGACCTGGAGGCGATTCTGGGCATCGGATGCCCGAACATCCTCTTCCCGTACGCGCGCGAGGTGATCGCCGAGCTGATCGGGCGGGCGGGGTTTCCGCCCATCCACCTGCAGCCGGTCAACTTCGAGGCGATGTACGCCGCGCGCGTGCAGGCGCAGGCCGAGAAGCAGGGCCCGCGCATCGAGATCGCGCACTGAGCCCGGCCGTGCGCATTCCGCTCGCCATCGTCGCGCTCGCGCTCCCGCTCGCCGCCGCGGGCGAGTTCCGCTCGATCGGCGAGGCGCCCGCGGTGCTCTACGACGCGCCCTCCACGCGCGCGACCCGGCTCTACGTCGCGAGCCGCAGCCTGCCGGTCGAGATCATCTCGACCGACGGCGCCTGGGTGAAGGTGCGCGATCCGCTCGGCGGGCTCGCCTGGGTCGAACGCAAGGCGCTTGCCGACCGGCGCACGGTGATCGTCACCGCGCCGGTCGCGGACGTGCGCCAGCGCGCCGAGGACGCGGCGCCGCTCGTGTTCCAGGCGCAGCAGCACGTCGTCCTCGAGCTGCTCGAGGTCGGCGCGACCGGATGGGCGCGCGTGCGCCATGCGGACGGGGCGACCGGCTTCGTGCGCGTCAGCCAGGTCTGGGGAGTCTAGGGCCGCTCCGCGTGCAGCGATGAAGCTCGCGATCCTCGGCGCAGGCGCCTGGGGCAACGCGCTCGCGATCGCGTACGCCGGAGGTCACGCGGTCACGCTGTGGGCGCGCGATGCGGCGCAGCGCGCCGCACTGCGCGCGACCCGCCGCGGCCGCTACCTGTCCGAAGTTCCGCTCCCCGACTCCGTGGCGATCGGCGAGGATCCGCTCGCCGCCGTCCGGGACGCCGATACCGTGATCATCGCCACGCCGACCGCGGGGCTGCGCGAGGCGGCGACGCTCGTTCGGCGCGCCGCGGCGTCCGCACCGGTCGTGTGGGCGTGCAAGGGCTTCGAGCCCGCTACCGGAAAGCTCCCGCACGAGGTGGTCGCCGCGGTCCTGGGCGAGCGCGCGCCGGCCGCCGCCCTCTCGGGCCCGAGCTTCGCGCTCGAGGTCGCGCGCGGCCTGCCGACGGCGGTCACGCTCGCGGCGGCGGATGCCGACCTGGCGCGGCGCCTCGCCCGCGCGCTCCATCAGCCGCGGCTGCGCACCTATTTCACCGACGACCTGGTCGGCGTCGAGGTCGGCGGCGCGGTGAAGAACGTGATGGCGATCGCGACCGGCATCTCGGATGGCCTCGGCCTGGGCCTGAACGCGCGCGCGGCGCTCGTCACGCGCGGGCTGGCGGAGGTCGCCCGGCTCGGCGTGGCGCTCGGGGGGCGCGCCGAAACGTTCATGGGCCTCGCGGGGGCGGGAGACCTGATCCTCACCTGCACCGGAGACCTCTCGCGCAACCGCCGCGTGGGCCTCGCGCTCGGCCGCGGGGAGCGCCTGGACGCGATCCTCGCCGGACTGGGGCACGTCGCCGAGGGCGTGCACAGCGCACGCGAGGTGGATGCGATCGCGCGCGCACGCGCGATCGACATGCCGATCACCCGCGAGGTGTGCGCGGTGCTGTTCGCGCGCCGTCTCCCCGCCGACGCGGTCGCGCACCTGCTCGCGCGCGACCCGAGAGGCGAGTAGCCGCGTCAGCCCTCGTACTTGAAGGAGAGCTGCACGCGCGTGCGGTAGGCGACGACCCTGCCATCCTCGACCTTCATGTCCATCTTCGTGACCTCCGCGATGCGCAGATCGCGCAGCGACCGCCCTGCGGTTTCGACGGCCTGCTTGGCGGCGTCTTCCCAGGACGACTTGCTGCTGCCAATCACGTCGATCACGCGGTAGACGCCTTCGGAGCGGTTCTTCTTGGCCATGCTGTCCTCCTTCGGATGGGCGGCCCGGAATCGGGCGGCGCTCCCATCATACGCCCGCCGCGCCTGCGTATCCCGTCTGGCGCCAGGCCTCGTAGACGGCGAGCGCCACCGCGTTCGAGAGGTTGATGCTGCGCATGCCGGGACGCATCGGGATGAGCAGGCGACGCTGCGCGGGGAGCGCGTCGAGGACCTCCGCCGGCAGGCCGCGGGTCTCCGGCCCGAACAGGAGCACGTCGCCGCGCTCGAAGCGCGCGTCCGAGAAGGGCCGTTGTGCGCGCGCCGAGAACGCGAAGATGCGCCGGTCGGCGAAGTGCGCGCACGCGGCTCCCCAGCCGTCGTGCAGAGCGGCGTTCCGGACTGTCGCGTAGTCGAGGCCCGCGCGACGCAAGGCGCGATCGTCGAGGCGGAAACCGAGCGGGCGGACGAGGTGGAGGCGGCAACCAGCGTTGGCACAGAGGCGCAGGACGTTGCCCGTGTTCGGCGGGATCTCGGGCTGGTAGAGGACGACGTCGAACATCGGTTCAGTCGCGCCAGGCGCGCGCGACGACCCAGCACTCCACGCGCGCCGCGCCGGCGCGCTTCAGCGTGGCGGCGAGTTCGTCCAGGCTCGCGCCGGTCGTCATGACGTCGTCGACGATGGCGAGCGACTGCCCGACGACCGGACCGGTGCAGGCAAAAGCGCCGCGGACGTTGGCGACGCGCGCCGCGTGCGGCAGGTCGGCTTGGGGCGGGGTGTCGCGCACGCGCGCGGCCCGGTCGGCGGCGACGATGGCACCGGTCGCGCGCGCCAGCGCCCGCGCGATCTCCATCGCCTGGTTGAAGCCGCGGGCGCGCAGGCGCGGTGGGGCGAGCGGCATCGGCACCACCGCGTCGACCGCTCGGCCCGCGACCCGCCCGGCGAGCGCCGTACCGAACGCGCGCGCGAGCGCGAGACGCCCGCCGTACTTGAGCGCGAGCACCAGGCGATCGACCGGGAACCCGTAGCGCCAGAGCGCGACGGTCGCGTCGAAGCTCGGCGGGTCCGCCAGGCACTGCCCGCACACTGCGCCGCCCGGCGCCGGCCCGGCGCAGCGCGGGCAGGCCTCGCCGAGTGCCGGCATGTCGCCGGCGCACCCTGTGCAGAACGGTCCGTCGCCGCTCGGCGCGGCGCACAGGATGCAGTCCTGCTCGAGCAAGGCGTGGAGCAGACGGAGCGGTCGGAAGGCCATGAATTTGACAGCCGTGCGGGCGGCGCGGAGACTCGGGCGGCGTCGCGCGGGCGCCGGTCGTCAGGGCGGCGCGACAGGAGGCTAGACAGGATGCAGCAGACGGTCAACGTCTCCGGCCCGGGCGGGTCGGGCGCGGCGCGCTGGTCGCGCGCGAGCGTGGAGCAGCTGTTCGACGAGCCGTTGCTCGATCTCGTGTACCGGGCGCAGTCCGCGCACCGGCAGCACTTCGCGCCCGGCAAGGTCCAGCTCTCGACCCTGCTGTCGATCAAGACCGGCGGGTGCCCGGAGGATTGCGGCTACTGCCCGCAATCGGCGCGCTACGATACCGGCGTGGCCGACGAGCCCACCCTCGATACCGCGGTCGTCGTGGAGGCCGCGCGGCGCGCGCGGGAAGCCGGCGCGACGCGCTTCTGCATGGGAGCCGCGTGGCGCGGGCCCAAGGCGCGCGACCTCGAGCCGGTGCTCGCGATGGTGCGCGCGGTCAAGGCGCTCGGGCTCGAGACCTGCGCCACGCTCGGCCTGCTGCGGGAAGGGCAGGCCGAGCAGCTGCGCGACGCGGGGCTCGACTACTACAACCACAACCTGGACACCGCGCCCGAGGTCTACGGCCGCATCGTCGCCACGCGCAGCTACGCAGACCGCCTCGACACGCTCGACAGGGTGCGGCGCGCCGGGCTGCGGGTCTGCTGCGGCGGGATCGTCGGCATGGGCGAAGCGCGCGCCGAGCGCGCCGGCCTGATCGCCGCCCTGGCGAGTCTCGACCCGCCGCCCGAGTCGGTGCCGATCAACGCGCTCGTGCGCGTCGACGGCACGCCGCTCTCCGGCGCGCCGGAGCTCGACTGGAGCGAGTTCGTGCGCACGATCGCGTGCGCGCGCATCACCATGCCGGCAAGCCACGTGCGCCTGTCCGCGGGCCGGCGCGAGATGCCCGAGGCGGTGCAGGCGCTGTGCTTCCTGGCGGGCGCGAACTCGATCTTCTACGGTGATCGGCTCCTCACCACGGGGAATCCGGACGCGCACGAGGACCGCGCGTTGCTGGCGAAGCTCGGCATTGCGCCCGAGTAGGACGCGCGGCGATGGGCGGGTGGCTCGATCGCCGGGCGGCGCGGCGCTGGTTCGAGCGCGCGGGCGCGGCGCCCGCGGGCGACCCGCTCGCGCGCGAGGTCGAGCGCCGCATGGGCGAGCGCCTGGTGTACCTCCGGCACGAACCCGGGCGCATCCTGAACGTCGGCTCCGGCGCCGCGACGCACGGCGTCCTGCGCGGTCGTTACCCCCGCGCCGAGATCGTCGCGGTCGATTTCGCGGCTGCTCCCCTGCGACTCGCGCGCGACGCCCGCCCGCTCGCGGCGCGCGCCCGCGCGCTGCTGCGCGGCGCGGAAGACCGCTACGTGTGCGCGGACAGCGTCGCGCTGCCCTTCGCGCGGGGCACGTTCCAGATGGTCTGGTCCAACCTCGCGCTCGCCTGGTCGGACGTGGAGGCAGCGCTGCGCGAGTGGCACCGGGTGCTGGCGGTCGACGGCCTGCTCATGTTCACCACCTACGGCCCCGACACGCTGCTCGAGCTGCGCGCGGCGTTCGCCGACACGGTGCCGCACGTGCACCCGTTCGCGGACATGCACGACCTCGGCGATGCGCTGGTCGCGGCCGGGTTCGCCGATCCGGTCATGGACATGGAGCGCATCACGCTCACGTACACCCGCGTCGAAGATCTCGTCGCCGACCTGCGGGCGACCGGGCAGCGCAATGCGCACGGCGCGCGCCGCCGCACGCTGACCGGGGCAGGACGGTGGCGCGGCGCGCGCGCGGCGTACGCCGCGCTTGCCCGCGACGGGCGCATGCCCGCGAGCTTCGAGATCGTCTATGGCCACGCCTGGAAAGCGGCGCCGCGCGCCACCGCGGACGGGCGCGCGATCGTCAGGTTCGATCGCAATCGGGGCCGGGGAAAACCGGGTTGATTGTCAAGCCGGTCCGATCAAGGAACGGCAGTCGCGGCTTGCTGGCGCGAACGGGCGTGTGGTACCTTAATGCGCTCTGCCGCACACCCTCTCGCGGTCGCGGCGGAAGCGAGGCAGCACGAGCATGGATGAGCCGCGCATCGAGGTCGACGCGCTCGATTCGGGCGCCGGGTTCAGCCTCACGACAAGACGCAACTGCTCGCTGCCGCCGCATGCGCTGGCCTGGTTGCTCGCCTTCACGGCCTGCTTCTCCTTCGCGATCGGATTCGGGTTCGCGGCGGTCGGAGCATGGCCGGTGCTGCCGTTCGTCGGGCTGGAAGTGCTGGCGCTGGCGAGCGCATTCTGCGTGCATGCGCTGCATGCCGCCGACTACGAGCGGATCGTGGTGCGTCACGGCGCCATGCGGGTGGAGGTGCGGGAGGCAGGGCGTGTGCGGGTGCACGACTTTCACCCCGGCTGGGTGCGCGTGTGCGCGCAGCGCGCCGAAGGCAGCATGCGCGTCGGCGTGCGGTCGCACGGCAGGGAGCTCGAGATCGGGCGTCATCTGGACGCGCCCGCGCGCGGGCTGCTCGCGGCCGAGCTCGCGAGCCGGCTGAAGCGCTACAGGGACGGAGGTTCGAGTTGAACGGATCGAACGGGGAGCGAATGAGCAAAGCCTGGAATGCCCTTGCCGGTGCGATCGGCGCGTCGTACGCGGGCGCCGCGGCGGCAGAGTTCCGGTGGAATTTCCAGACGCCCGCGACCAAGATCGCCCAGGGAGTCTCGGATCTCCACCTGCTGATGATGGCGATCATCCTGGTGATCTTCGTGGCGGTCTTCGGGGTGATGTTCTACTCGATCTACGCGCACCGGAAGTCGGTGGGGCACAAGGCCGCGCAGTTCCACGAGAACACGACCGTGGAAGTGCTCTGGACGGTCGTGCCGACGCTGATCCTGATCCTGATGGCGTGGCCCGCGACGACGCACCTGCTGGCCGTGCGCGATACCTCCCAGCCCGACATCACCATCAAGGCCACCGGCTACCAGTGGAAGTGGGGATACGACTACCTCAAGGGCGAGGGCGAGGGCATCCACTTCGTCTCCAACCTGGCCACGCCGCAGGACCAGATCCTCGGCAAGGCGCCGAAGGGCGAGCACTACCTGCTCGAGACCGACGCCCACCTCGTGGTACCGGTGGGAAAGAAGATCCGCATCCTCACCACCGCGGCCGACGTGATCCACGCCTGGTACGTGCCGGCGCTCGCGGTGAAGCAGGATGCGATCCCGGGCTTCATCCGCGACGCCGCGTTCCGCGCCGACCGCGAAGGAATCTTCCGCGGGCAGTGCGCCGAGCTGTGCGGCAAGGACCACGGCTTCATGCCGATCGTCGTCGAGGTCGTGTCGCAGGAGAAGTACAGCGCGTGGGTGGGCGAGCAGAAGAAGAAGCTCGCCGCCGCGGCTGAGGATCCGAACAAGAAGTGGGACCTGGCCGAGCTGCGCGCGCGCGGCGAGAAGGTGTACGCCG
>JAGVSZ010000303.1 GCA_019137045.1 Betaproteobacteria bacterium | reverse complement strand
CATAGCGCGGGCGGCCGCGGCGCCCGGCGCGCTGAATCGCGCGCCGCCGCTCGCCGGCGCCCCCTCCCGCAGCAGGTACAATCGCCCCCCGGTTCGGGCATCCGCCCCCTCAGGAGACCTCAATGAAGCGCGTCGTGCTCTTCGTCCTCACCAACGTCGCGGTGCTGGTCGTGCTCTCGATCGTCCTGCGCGTGCTCGGGCTCGACCGGGTCGCCGCGCAGGAGGGCTTCGCGCTCGGGCCGCTGCTCGCGTTCTCGGCGGTGGTCGGCTTCACCGGCGCGATCATTTCGCTGCTCATGTCGAAGCAGATGGCGAAGTGGTCGACCGGGGCGCAGGTGATCGACGGCACCGAGAGCGCCGACCACGCCTGGCTCGTCCAGACCGTGCGCGACCTGGCGCAGAAGGCCGGCATCGGCATGCCGGAGGTGGCGGTGTACGAGGGCGAGCCGAATGCGTTCGCCACCGGCGCGTTCAAGAACTCCGCGCTGGTCGCGGTCTCGACCGGCCTGCTGCAGTCGATGAACAAGGAGGAGGTCGGGGCGGTCCTCGGGCACGAGGTCGCGCACGTCGCGAACGGCGACATGGTCACCATGACCCTGATCCAGGGCGTGGTGAACACCTTCGTCGTCTTCCTGTCGCGCATCGTCGGCACGATCGTCGACCGGGCGGTGTTCCGCACCGAGCGCGGCGTCGGGCCGGGCTACTTCATCACCGTCATGGTGTGCCAGATCGTGTTCGGCCTGCTCGCCTCGATCATCGTCGCGTGGTTCTCGCGCCAGCGCGAGTTCCGCGCCGACCGCGGGTCGGCCGACTACCTCGGGTCGCCCCAGCCGATGATGAAGGCGCTCGCGCGCCTCGGCGGCCTGGAGCCCGGCGCGCTGCCGGAGTCGGTCAAGGCCATGGGCATCAACGACCGGCCGGGCTGGATGGCGCTCTTCTCCACGCATCCGCCGATCGAGCAGCGCATCGCGGCGCTGCAGGCGCGCGGCTGAAAGGACGCACAACATGATCGACCTGTACACCTCCGGCACCGCACCGGTCGACCGCGCGCCTCGTACGCACCCGATCGGCGCGCTGGTACCGCGTCTCCCCCGGAAAGGCTGACCGATGATCGACTTCTACACCGCCGGCACCGCAAATGGCCACCGCGCCGCCGTCGCGCTCGAGGAATCCGGGCTCGCGTACCGCGTGCACAAGCTCAACCTCCAGGCGGGCGACCAGCGCAAGCCCGACTACCTCCAGGTGAATCCCGCCGGTGCGATCCCCGCGATCGTCGACGACGAGGGCCCGGGCGGAAAGCCGCTCACGCTCGCGCAGTCGGGCGCGATCCTGCTGTACCTGGCGGAGAAATCGGGCCGCTTCCTCCCGCGCGACCCCGCCCGGCGCGCGCTCGCGATCCAGTGGCTGATGTTCGCCTGCTCGGATGTCGCGGGCGGGAGCGGGACGCTGTTCCAGCTGGCGATGGCCGCGCCGGAAAAGTCCGCCGCCAACGTGGAGTTCTTCGAGAAGCGGCTGGTGCACGCGCTGCGCGCCGCCGATGGTCAGCTCGCCGGGCGCGACTACCTCGCGGACGAGATCTCGGTCGCGGACCTCGCGCTCTACCCGGTTGTCGCGACGCGCAAGCCGGTGATCGAGAAGCACGGCGGGCTGCCGAACCTGACGAAATGGGCCGAGCGCATGGCGGCGCGGCCGGGGGTGGCGAAGGGCATGCAGGTGTCGGTCTAGCCGCCCCCCGCGACCCGACATGGGCCTCGTGATCCGAACGCTCCTCGCGCTTCTTGCGGCCGCCGCCGCCGTCACGGGCGCGCCCATGGCCGGGGCGCAGACCTGGCCGTCGAAGCCGGTGCGCCTGGTGCTGCCGTTCCCGGCCGGCGGCGCGACCGACACCGCCACGCGCGTCCTCGCCGAGCAGCTCTCGAAGGAGCTCGGCCAGCAGTTCCTCGCCGACAACCGCCCGGGCGCAAACGGCGCCATCGCCGCGGAGTACGTGGCGCGCGCGGCGCCCGACGGCGCGACGTTCTTCGCTGCGACCAACTCGCCGATGGCGCTCAACCCGTTCATGCTGAAGAACCTGCGGTACGACCCGGTAAAGGATTTCGTCCCGGTGGCGCGCATGGCGCTGGTGCCCTACGTCGTGGTGGTGAACCCGGAGGTGAAGGCGGCGAACATGAAGGAGCTCGTCGCTCTCGCGCAGGCCGCGCCGGGCAAGCTGAGCTACGCCGCCGGCGCGGCGACGGGCATCGTCGCCGGCGAGGCGCTGAAGCGCGCCGCCGGGATCGACCTCCTGCAGGTGCCTTACAAGGGCAACCCGCCGGCGCTGACCGACGTCGTCGGCGGGCGCGTCACCCTCACCTTCACCGACGTCGTGAGCGGGCGCCCCCACATCACGAGCGGCAAGCTGCGCCCGATCGCGGTCACCACGCGGGCGCGCACGCCGCTGATGCCGGAGCTGCCCACGGTGGAGGAAGCGGGGTACGCGCCGTACGACCTCGCCGGCTGGGGCGCGGTGTTCGCGCCTGCGGGCACCCCGCCGGAGATCGTGGCGAAGCTCTCGGACGCGATCCGCGCGGCGCTCGCGCGGCCCGAGATGCGTGCGCGCTTCCTCGCCCTCGGGCTCGATCCGGCGCCGAGTTCGGCCGCGGAGCTCGGCACGTTCCTGCGCGCGGAGCTCATGAAGTGGGAGAAGCTCGTCAAGGAAGCCGGCATCCAGCCGGAGTGAAGCGCCGCGCCTGAACTGCCCCGTCCCGTATCATCGGGGCGGACCGGCACGGTTCGATCATCGCGGCATCGCAACATGGCGACACACAGATGGCGGCGATCGCCCTCGAGCGCGTAGCGAAGCACTGGGGCGCGACCCGCGCGGTGGACGACGTCAGCTTCGACGTCCGGGCGGGCACCTTCACCGTGCTGCTCGGGCCGTCGGGCTGCGGCAAGTCGACCACGCTGCGGCTGATCGCCGGACTCGAGGCGGTCTCCGCCGGCCGCGTGCGCATCGGCGGCGTCGACGTCACGGAAGCCCCGCCGTCGAAGCGCAGCATCGCCATGGTGTTCCAGTCCTACGCGCTCTTCCCGCACCTGTCGGTGGCCGAGAACATCCTGTTCGGGCTGAAGGTGCGCAAGGTGCCGGCGCCGGAGCGCGAGCGGCGCCTGAAGCGCGTGGCGGAGCTGCTCGGCCTCGACAAGCTGCTCGCGCGCAAGCCCGCGCAGCTCTCCGGCGGCCAGCAGCAGCGCGTCGCGCTCGGGCGGGCGATCATCGCCGAGCACCCGGTCTGCCTGATGGACGAGCCGCTCTCGAATCTCGACGCCCAGCTCCGGCACGACATGCGGCGCGAGATCCGCGCGCTCCAGCAGCAGCTCGGCATCACGATGGTGTACGTGACCCACGACCAGACCGAGGCGATGAGCATGGCCGACCAGGTCGTGCTGCTGCGCGAGGGCCGGGTCGAGCAGGACGCCGCGCCCGCCGCGCTCTACGCGCGTCCCGCGACCGCGTTCGCCGCGCGCTTCATCGGCACGCCGCCGATGAACCTCGTGCGGCTCGCCGACGGCGCGCGCGGCGCGGTGATCCGCGGCACCGACTCGCCCGTGGTCGCGCCGGGCGCCGGCGAGGGGCTGCTCCTCGGCGTGCGCCCGGAGGCCGTGCTGATCGACCCGGCCGGGGTGCCGGCGGCGGTCGCCGCGGTGGAGTACCTCGGGGCCGACTCGATCGTCGCCTGCACGGTCGGCGAGGCGCCGTTCATCGTGCGCGCGCCGGGCAAGCTCGAGCTCGGCGCCGGCGCGCGCATCGGCCTCGCGTGGCCGCGCGAGGCGCAGCATTTCTTCCGCGCCGCCGACGGGCGGCGCGTCGATTCGACCGCAGCGGCCGCGATCGCGGCCTGACCACGAGGAGGAGAGCATGTTGCTGAGACGGATTGCCCAGGGGTGCGCGGCGCTCGCCGCGGCCGGCGCGATGGCCGCCGCGACCGCGCAGACCGAGATCTCGTTCTACTACCCGGTGGCGGTCGGCGGGCCGATCACCAAGATCATCGACGGGCTCGCCGCCGACTTCGAGAAGGAGAACCCCGGCATCAAGGTGAAGCCGATCTACGCCGGCACCTACCAGGAGACGATCGTCAAGGCGCTCACCGCGCACAAGGCGGGCGACCCGCCGGTGACCTCGGTGCTGCTGTCGACCGACATGTTCACGCTGATCGACGAGGACGCGATCGTCCCGATCGACTCGGTCGCCAGCGCGGCCGAGGACAAGGCGTGGCTGAAGAGCTTCTTCCCGGCGTTCATGCTGAACAGCCAGACCGGCGGCAAGACCTGGGGCGTGCCGTTCCAGCGCTCCACCGTGGTGCTGTACTGGAACAAGGAGCTCTTCAAGGAGGCCGGCCTCGACCCGAACAAGCCGCCGGCGACCTGGAACGAGATGCTCGCCTACGCGCAGAAGCTCACCAAGCGCGACGCCTCCGGCAACGCCACGCAGTGGGGGATCCAGGTGCCCTCGTCGGGCTTCCCCTACTGGCTGTTCCAGGGCTTCACCACGCAGAACGGCGTGGAGCTGATGAACGCCGCCGGCGACACCACCTACTTCGACAAGCCGGAGGTGATCGAGGCGCTGCAGTTCTGGGTCGACCTCGGCCGCAAGCACCGCGTCATGCCGCAGGGCGTGGTCGAGTGGGGCACCACGCCGCGCGACTTCTTCGAGCGCAAGATCGCGATGATGTGGACCACCACCGGCAACCTGACCAACGTCAAGAACAACGCCAAGTTCGACTTCGGCGTGGCGATGCTGCCGGCCGGCAAGCGCCGCGGCTCGCCCACCGGCGGGGGCAACTTCTACGTCTTCAAGAAGAGCTCGCCCGCGCAGCAGCAGGCGGCGGTCCGGTTCATCCGCTGGATCACCAGCCCGGAGCGCGCCGCGCAGTGGGGGATCGACACCGGCTACGTCGCGGTGCGCCCCGACGCCTGGGAGACGCCGGCGATGAAGAAGTACGTGGCGGGCTTCCCGGCCGCGGCGGTCGCGCGCGACCAGCTCCAGTACGCGGTGGCCGAGCTCTCGACGCACGAGAACCAGCGCGTCACCAAGGCGCTGAACGACGGCCTGCAGGCCGCGCTCACCGGGGCGAAGACCCCCGCGCAGGCGATGCAGGACGCGCAGCGCGAGGCGGAGCGGATCCTCAAGCCCTACCGGCGCTAGGCCGCGCAGTCTCCGGGCGGCCGCGGCGCGCGCGCGCCGCGCTCGCCCGGGTCGCTCCCGCTCCCCGGTGAGCCGCTTCAGCGTCCACATCCACGGCTGGCTGCTCCTGCTGCCCGCCGCGGTGCTGCTCGTCGCGTTCACGCATTTCCCGGCCGCGGCGACGCTCTACCACAGCTTCTTCTCCACCCCGAAGCCGGGCCGCTCGGCGGTCTACGTCGGGCTCGACAACTACCGGGCGATGTTCGACGACCCGGTGTTCTGGCAGTCGCTCGCCAACAACGTCTGGTTCGCGCTCGGGACGATCCCGGCGTCGATCGGGCTCGCCCTCCTGATGGCGGTGCTGGTCAACCGCAAGCTCGCCGGCCGCGGCTTCCTGCGGCTCGCCTACTTCACGCCGACCATCCTGCCGATGATCGCGGTGGCGAACATCTGGCTCTTCTTCTACACGCCGCAGTACGGCCTGCTCGAGCAGCTCACCGGGCTCCTCGGACTGCCGAGCCACAACTGGCTCGGCAGCCGCGACACCGCCCTCGCCTGCGTGATCGTGGTGACGATCTGGAAGGAGGCCGGCTTCTTCATGATCTTCTACCTCGCCGCGCTGCAGGGCATCGCGCCGAGCCTCGCCGAGGCGGCGGCGATCGAGGGCGCGAGCCGCTGGTACTTCTTCCGGCGCGTCACCTGGCCGCTGCTCGCGCCGACCACGCTGTTCGTGCTGGTGAACGCGGTGATCAACTCCTTCCGCCTGGTCGACCACATCATCGTCATGACGCGGGGCGGGCCGGACAACGTGACCTCGCTCCTGCTCTTCTACATCTACGAGGTCGGGTTCAAGTTCTGGGACCTCGCCTACGCCGCGGCGCTCACCATGGTGCTGCTCGCGATCCTCGCGGCGCTGGCGATCGGCCAGTTCGTGTTCCTCGAGCGCCGGGTGCACTACCAGTGAACGGGCCGCAGGAACGGCACGGCCCTGCCTGCGCGCTGGAGACCGGCGGCGCCTGGCTGCTCGCGCTCCTGTGGATCTCGCCGCTCGCCTACGCCCTGTGGACCGCGTTCCACCCGGCCGAGTTCTCGGTGCGGTTCGCGCTGGACGCGCCGCTCACGCTGCAGAACTTCGCGAACGCCTGGAACGCGGCGCCGTTCGCCCGCTACTTCGTCAATACCGTCGCGCTCGTCACCATGGTCCTCGCCGCGCAGCTCGTGATCGGGACGCTGGCGGCGTACGCCTTCGCCCGCTACGCGTTCTTCGGGCGCGAGGTGGTGTTCGTGCTGGTGCTGGTGCAGCTCATGATCATGCCCGACGTGCTGATCGTGGAGAACTACCGCACGATGAGCGCGCTCGGCATCCTCGACTCGATCCCGGCGATCGGGCTGCCGTACATGGCCTCGGCGTTCGGCATCTTCCTGCTGCGGCAGACCTTCAAGACCATCCCGCGCGAGCTCGACGAGGCGGCGCGGGTGGAGGGGGCGGGCGCGCTCCAGGTGCTGTGGAAGGTGTACGTCCCGCTCGCGCGCCCGGTGTACGTCGCCTACGGCCTGGTGTCGGTGAGCTACCACTGGAACAACTTCCTGTGGCCGATCATCGTCACCAACACCGTCGGCTCGCGCCCGCTCACCGTCGGGCTGCAGGTGTTCTCGTCCACCGACCAGGGCATCGACTGGTCGATCATCACCGCCGCGACGCTGATGACCTCGGCGCCGCTGCTCGTCGCGTTCCTGCTCTTCCAGCGCCAGTTCGTCCAGTCGTTCATGCGGGCCGGCATCCGCTGAAAGCGGGGCGACATTCCGGAGCGAAGCGATGCAGCTCATCACCTGGAACATCCAATGGGGCCGCGGCGCCGACGGCGTCGTCGATCCGCGGCGCATCGTCCGCGCCTGCCGCGCGCTCGGCGACGCCGACGTGCTCTGTTTCCAGGAGGTCGCGCGCAACTTCCCCGGGCTCGCCGGGAGCGGCGGGGACGACTCGTTCGCCGCGCTCGCGGCCGAGCTGCCCGGCTGGACCGCGGTCGAGGGGCTCGGCGTGGACACGCTCGGTGCCGGCGGCGAGCGGCGGCAGTTCGGCAACCTCGTCCTGACGCGGCGGCCGGTGCTCGCCGTCTACCGGCACCTCCTGCCCTGGCCCGCGGACCCGGCGGTGCCGACGATGCAGCGGATCGCGCTCGAGGTGGTGATCGCGGCGCCCCGCGGTCCGGTGCGCGTGACGACGACGCACCTCGAGTACTACTCGGCGCAGCAGCGCGCCGCCCAGGTCGAGCGGCTGCGGGCGCTGCAGGGAGAGGCCGCGGCGCACGCCGGGGATCCGCCGTTCCCGGCGAAGGCCGGCGGCCCGTTCGAGGCGCGCGCGCGCCCGCAGTCGGCCATCCTCACCGCGGATTTCAACTTCCGGCCGGAGGACCCCCTCTACGACCTCGTGCAGGCCCCGATCGCGGGCGCGCCCGCGTACCGCGACGCCTGGCGCATCCGGCACGGCGCGGCGCCGCACCCGGCGACGGTCGGCGTGTACGACAAGGCGCAGTGGCCGGACGCGCCGTTCGCCTGCGACTTCATCTTCGTGACCGAGGATCTCGCGGCACGGGTCGAGGACGTCGTCGTCGACGGGGCGACGCAGGCCTCGGATCACCAGCCGGTGCTGCTGCAGCTCGCGGACTGAAGCGGCGCGCGCGCGGCGCCGGACGGCGCAGCGGCGCGCCCCGGTCGTCGCTCCCCCGACAGCCTGTCGAATTCCCGCGCCTGCCAGGCCGCGACGCGCCAATCGGCGCCGACAACCTGGATCACGCTCCGCGCAAGCGCACCGTCCGCGCGCCTGTCGCGATGCGGAAAACTTCCTGCGCGCCGGTGCGCGCCGCGCACCGCGTGCACGCCTGGCAGCGCTCTTGCTATCAGTCTTTCCGGACGGCCCGCGTGCGGAACTATTTCTCATCCGCCGGGATCGCGCCGGGAACGCATATGAACCAGCCGCAGCCCGTTTCGACCCAGGACACGCTGCCGTCGCTCGCCTCGTCGCAGCCGGTCCTGACCGTTCTCCTCGACCGCCTGGACGGCATGGTCTATCGGCTGCGCGTGGACCCCGAATGGACGATCGAGTACGCGAGCGACGGCTGCGAGGCGCTGCTCGAGCTGCCGGCGGCGCGGCTCGTCGGACAGTCGCGGGTCGCGTACGACCGGCTGGTCGACGCGGCCGACCGGCAGCGGGTGCGCGTCGAGCTCTATCGCGCCCTGATCGAAGCGCGGCCGTTCGAGGTCGAGTACCGCCTGAGCCTCCCGGACGGCACCGTCAAGTGGGTCCTGGAGCGCGGCGCGGCGTTCCGCGACCGCCACGGGCGGCGCATGGTCGAGGGCTTCGTCGAGGACATCACCGACCGGCACCGGGCGGTCGAGGCGCTCGCGAACGCGGAGCGCCGCTTCCGCTCCATCTTCGAGAACACGGTCGAGGGCATCTACCAGACGACCGTCGAGGGACGGTACATCAGCGCCAACCCGGCCCTCGCGCGCATCTACGGCTACGAGTCGCCCGAGGAGCTGATGGGCTCGCTCGCCGCCTGCGGCCGCAGCCTGTACGCCGACCCGGGCCGGCGCGCCGACTTCGAGCGCCTGATGCGCGAGGCGGGCTCGGTCACGCAGTTCGAGTCGCAGGTGCACCGGCGCGACGGGTCGGTGATCTGGATCTCCGAGAACGCGCGCGTCGTGCGCGCCCCGGACGGGCGCGCGCTCCACTACGAGGGCACGGTCGAGGACATCACCGAGCGCAAGCGCTACCAGGCCGAGCTCGAGTTCCAGGCCACCCA
>JAGVSZ010000118.1 GCA_019137045.1 Betaproteobacteria bacterium | reverse complement strand
CGCCGCTCGGCCAGGGCCTCGACCTGCGCGTCCCGCAGGCGCGCGCGCCGGAGCGGCTCGCCCCGGACGCGCTGCGCGAGACGCTCGGGCGGCTCGCGGAAGAGCTGCTCTATCCCGCCGACGCCCTGCGGCGCGGGCTCGAGGGCGAGGTCGTCGTCCTGGTCGAGCTCGGCGAGGGCGGGCGCATCCTCGATGCCTCGATCGCGAGCGGCTCGGGCCACCCCGCGCTCGACGACGCGGCGGTGCGCGCGGTGCGGCGCCTCGGCACGCTCGGGCCGGCGGCGGCGCACAAGTCGATCCTGCTCCCGGTGCGCTTCCGCATCATCTAGCCGCGCGCCGCGGCGCGCGCTTGACCTGCGTCGACTCCGCGCGCGCGGCGGTGCGGTATCGTCGGCGCATGAGCCGCCAACCGAGGCGTGCGCTGCGCCTGCGCCGCGTCGCCATCGACACCTACCGCGAGAACGTCGCCTACCTGCACCGGCAATGCCCGGCGTACCGGGCCGAGGGCTTCCAGGCGCTCGCGAAAGTGGAGGTGAGCGCGAACGGCAGGCGCGTGATCGCGGTGCTCAACGTCGTGGACGACGCGCGCATCGTCGCGCCGGGAGAGCTCGGGCTCTCCGAGCAGGCGTTCGCGCAGCTCGGCGGCCGCGCCGGCCAGGCGCTGCGCATCCGGCACGCCGAGCCCCCGGCGTCGATGGACGCGGTCCGGCGCAAGATCGGGGGCGAGCGCCTGGACCCCGCCGACTACGCGGCGATCATCCGCGACATCACCGCGAACCGCTACTCGAAGACCGAGATCGGCGCGTTCCTCGTCGCCACCGGCCAGACCGAGATGGACCGGGACGAGGTGCTCGCGCTCGCGCGCGCGATGGTCGACTCGGGCGAGCGGCTCGACTGGCAGGAGCCGCTCGTCGCCGACAAGCACTGCATCGGCGGCATTCCCGGGAACCGGACATCGCTGCTGGTCGTGCCGATCGTCGCCGCGCACGGCATGCTGATCCCGAAGACCTCGAGCCGCGCGATCACCTCGCCCGCCGGATCGGCCGACACGATGGAGGTGCTCGCGGCGGTCGCGCTGCCGCTCGAGCGCCTGCGCCGCATCGTGCGCAAGGAGCGCGGCTGCATCGCCTGGGGCGGCACCGCGCGGCTCGCGCCGGCCGACGACCTGCTGATCTCGGTCGAGCGCCCGCTCAGCCTCGACTCGCAGGGCCAGATGGTCGCCTCCATCCTGTCGAAGAAGGTCGCGGCGGGGTCGACGCACCTGCTCATCGACCTTCCGGTCGGCCCCACCGCCAAGGTGCGCCACATGCGCGAGGCGCAGCGGCTGCGGAAGCTGTTCGAGTACGTCGCGCTGCAGCTCGGGCTGCACGTGCAGGTCGTGATCACCGACGGTCGCCAGCCGGTCGGCCGCGGCATCGGCCCGGTGCTCGAGGCGCGCGACGTGCTGCAGGTGCTCCAGGGGGACCCGGCCGCACCCCCCGATCTGCGCCAGAAGGCGCTGCGGCTCGCCGGGCGCGTGCTCGAGTTCGACCCGGACGTGCGCGGCGGGGACGGCTTTCCGATCGCGCGCGACATCCTCGATTCGGGGCGCGCGCTCGCGAAGATGAACGCGATCGTGGACGCACAGGGCCGGCGCGAGGACTGGCTGCGACTCGGACGCCTGCGCTTCGAGGTCGGCGCGCCCGCAGCCGGCTACGTGATCGGAATCGACAATCTGCAGCTCGCGCGCATCGCGCGGCTCGCCGGCGCGCCGATGGCGAAGGGCGCGGGCGTGGAGCTGCGCCGCAAGCTCGGCGACCGCGTGCGCAGGGGCGAGCCGCTCTACCGCGTGTACGCGGAGTTTCCCGCCGACCGCGAGTTCGCGCGCGCGCTCGCCGCGCGCGACTGCGGGTATGCGATCGGCCGCCGCGCCGAGGCGCCGCGCGCATTCGTGGAAATCTAGCGCTCAGCCGTCACCCCGGGGGCGCGGGGCTTCCCGCTCCCAACTCGGCTGCCTCGGACCGCGATCCGTGCCGGGCGAGATGTAGGATAATTGCCGCCGCCGCGCTGCGGCCGAATGCCCCCGCGACTCGCTGCGGGCTGGCGCCAGGAAGATCCGGAGTCCCCCGAACTAAAGGAGCAACAACATGAAATTCCACAGCATCCTCGCGGTCGCCGCCGCGGCGGCCGTCGCTTTCACCTCCGCCAGCGCGCTGGCGCAGTCCGAGAAGGAGAAGAAGCAGGCCGAGGTCCGTGCGAACACGGAGAAGGCGCTCGCCGACTTCTACAAGGCCGAGCCGAAGCTGAAGGGTCAGGTCGAGAAAGCGCCGGGCTACGCGGTGTTCACCACCTTCGGGCTGAGCTTCCTCGTCGGCGGCGCCGGCGGCAAGGGCATGGTCCACGACGCCAAGACCAAGCACAACACCTACATGGACCTCGCGCAGGCGAGCGCCGGACTGCAGGTCGGCGCCCAGGAGGCGCGCTACCTCTTCATCTTCAAGGACGCGGCGTCGATGAAGCGGTTCATCGACTCGGGCTGGGAAGCGGGGGCGGAGGGCGGCGCGGGCGCCAAGGCGGGCAAGACCGGCGGCGGCGGCACCGGCGGCCAGTTCCTCGGGGGCAACGTCTACAGCCTGACGAAGAACGGGTTCCAGGCCGGCGGCGCGGTGGCCGGCACGAAGGTCTGGAAGGACAAGGAACTGAACTAGCGCTCGGCAGCGACCCGCACGGCGTCGCGCGGCGCCGTGCGCGGTAAACTCGCGTCGCCACCCGGAGACGCGAAGTTCCCCATGCCGCGCATCGATTCCCTCGCCGCCCTGCGCGACCGGCTGCGCGCCTTCGTCGCCGAGCGCGACTGGGACCAGTTCCACAATCCCAAGAACCTCGCGATGGCGCTGGTCGCGGAGGCGGGCGAGCTGGTCGAGCACTTCCAGTGGCTCACGCCGGAGCAGGCGGACCGCCTGCCGCCCGAGACGCTCGCCGAAGTCGAGCACGAGATCGCCGATGTCCTGATCTTCCTGGTCGAGCTCGCCGACCGGCTGAGAATCGACCCGCTCGCCGCGGCCGAGCGCAAGCTCGCGCTGAACGCGCAGAAGTACCCGGTCGAGAAGGCGCGCGGGAGAGCCACCAAGTACGACAAGCTGTAGCCGCGGCTTGCTCGCCTACCGCCATCAGTTCCACGCCGGCAACTTCGCCGACGTGCTCAAGCACGCGCTGCTCGCGCGGCTGCTCGTCAAGCTCGCCGCGAAGGACAAGCCGCTCTGCTACGTCGACACCCACGCGGGTCTCGGCGTCTACGACCTCGCCCACGAGTGGGCGCGGAAGCACGCCGAGTCCCGCGACGGCATCGGGCGGCTGTGGGCGCGCGACGACGCGCCCGCGCTGCTCGCGCCGTACCTCGACGCGGTGCGCGCCGAGAACCGCGGCGCGCGGCTGCGCTTCTATCCCGGCTCGCCGCGCATCGCCCAGCGGCTGCTCCGGCCGGCCGACCGGCTCGTCCTCTCCGAGCTGAATCGCGCGGACTGCGCCGCGCTCGCCGAGCGCTGCGCGTCCGATCGGCGCGTCACCGTCCACCTGATGGACGGGTACCAGTCGCTCAAGGCGCACCTGCCGCCGAGGGAGCGGCGCGGGCTGGTGCTCGTCGACTCGTCGTTCGACCGCGCGCGCGAGTTCCAGCGGCTCGCCGGCGCGCTCGCCGAGGCTCACCGGCGCTGGGCGACGGGCGTCTACGCCCTCTGGTATCCGCTGATGGAGCCGGTCGCGCTGCGCGCGTTCGAGCGCGACGTCGTCGCGACCGGCGTGCGCAGGGTCCTGCAGGCCGAGCTCGCGGTGCACCCGGAGGGCTGGGCGGCGGGCATGCGCGGGTGCGGGATGCTGATCGTCAACCCGCCGTTCGGCGTCGAGGCGGAAGCGCGGACGATGCTCGACTGGCTCTGGCGCGCGCTCGCCGACGGCGGCGCGGGCGGCACGCGGGTGCGCTGGCTCGCGCCGGAATGACCGCCGTGCCCCTGCGCCGCATCCTCCACCTCGACATGGACGCGTTCTTCGCGGCGGTCGAGCTGCTGCGGCGTCCCGAACTGAAGGGCAAGCCGGTGGTCATCGGCGGGCGCGGCGACCCGACGCGGCGCGGCGTGGTCTCGACCGCGACCTACGAGGCGCGCGCGTTCGGCGTGCGCTCGGGCATGCCGCTGCGCACCGCGCTGAAGCTCTGCCCGACTGCGGTATTCCTGCCGGTGGACTTCGCCGAGTACCACCGCTACTCGGGCCGGTTCAAGACGGTGATGCGCAGCGTCTCCCCGCAGATGGAGGATCGCGGCATCGACGAGGCGTACCTCGACCTCACCGCGCTCGATCGCTCGAGCGAGGCAATCGCGGGCGAGATCAAGGATCGCATCCGGGCGGAGACCGGGCTCACCTGCTCGATCGGGATTGCGCCGAACAAGCTGCTCGCGAAGATGGCCTCCGAGATGCAGAAACCCGACGGTCTCACGATCCTCGCGCCGGAGGACGTCGCGGCGCGCATCGGGCCGCTCGGCGTGCGCAAGGTCCCGGGGATCGGCCCGAAGACCGAAGCGCGCCTCGCGCAGATGGGCGTGCAGACGGTCGGCGAGCTGGCCGCGGTGCCGGTCGAGGCGCTAGTCGGGCAGTTCGGACGCGCGTACGGCGTCTTCCTCTACGAGGCGGCGCGCGGCATCGACGAGGACCCGATCGTGACGCACTGGGAGCCCAGGCAGCGCAGCCGCGAGACGACGTTCCAGGAGGACACCGGCGACTGGCAGACGATCGCGCGCACCATCGCCGCGCTCGCCCGCGAGGTCGCCGAGGACCTGCGCGGCGAGGGCTACCGCGCGCGCACCGTGGGCATCAAGCTGCGCTTCGCCGACTTCGAGACCCATACGCGCGAGAAGACGCTGCCGGCGCCGGTCGACGCGGAGCTCCCGATCCGCAAGGCGGCGTTCGAGTGCCTCGGACGGCTCAAGCTCGATCGGCGCGTGCGGCTGCTCGGGGTGCGGGTGGGCGAGCTGTCCCGCGCGGACGCGACCTAGCCGCCCCGCCGGCGACTCGACTTACCGGCGGCGCTCCTTTACCCTTGCGCGCTTCGTCCTCCTCTCGACTGCGCGATCAAGAATGAGCACCGCACCGGAGTACCTCCAGCCCGGCAAGAGCCAGTGGATCGGGAAGCCCGTCCGCCGTCTCGAGGACCAGCACCTCATGACCGGGCGGGGCGCGTTCACCGACGACGTCAATCTGCCCGACCAGGCGCACTGCGCGTTCGCGCGCTCGCCGCACGCGCACGCACGCATCGTCCGGATCGACACGACCGCGGCGCGGAAGGCGCCCGGAGTCGTCGCGGTGTTCACCGGCGCGGACCTGATCGCCGACGGCGTCCAGCCGCTGCCGTTCGCGCAGATGCACCAGCGCCCGGACGGCGCGCCGGTCGTCGCGCCGCCGCGCTACCCGCTGACCGCGGACGCGGTGCGCTTCGTCGGCAACGCCTACGCGCTGGTGATCGCCGAGACGCGCAACCAGGCGAAGGACGCGGCCGAGCTCGTCGAGGTGGAGTGGGAGGAGCTGCCGGCGATCGTCGACGCGGTCGACGCGGCGCGCGCCGACGTGCCGAGGCACTGGGAACCCGCCTACTCGCCCGAGTACGGCAACATCGCCGCGATCTATCGCGTCGGCGACCCGGCGGCGGTCGACGCGGCGTTCGCGGCCGCTCACAGGGTGGTGTCGATCCGCATCGTCAACAACCGCGTCGTCTCCAACCCGATCGAGCCGAAGGCGGTGGTCGCCCGGTACGACGCGGCGACGCAGTCGTACACGCTCTGGTGCCCCACCCAGAACACGCACCTCATGCTCGCTCAGCTCGCGGAGAGCGTGCTGAAAGTGCCGAAGGAGAAGTTCCGGGTGATCTGCGGCGACCTCGGCGGCGGCTTCGGCACGCGCGTGTGGCCGTACCCCGAGTACGCGGCGGTGACCTGGGCGGCGCGCAAGGTGGGCCGGCCGGTCAAGTGGCTCGCCGACCGGTCGGAGACGTTCCTCTCGGACAACCACGGCCGCGACCACGTGAGCGAGGCCTCGCTCGCGATCGACGAGGGCCAGCGCTTCACCGCGATGCGCATCCTCACCTACGCGAACATCGGCGCGTACATCTCGAACTTCGGCGCCGCGGTGCCGGCGATGTCGGGGGCGCGCACCCCCACCGGGGTCTACGCCATCCCGCTCCTGCACCAGGAGATCCGGATGATGCTGACCAACACCGGGCCGGTCGACGCGTACCGCGGCGCCGGGCGACCCGAGGCGGGCTACCTGATGGAGCGCCTCGCGAGCCGCGCCGCGATCGAGCTCGGCGTCGATCCGGTCGAGTTGCGGCGCAGGAACCTGATCCGCCCGCAGGACATGCCGTACAAGAACGCGGCCGGGTACACCTACGACTGCGGCAACTTCCCCGGCGTGCTCGACAAAGCGCTCGCGGCGGCCGACTGGAACGGCTTTCCCGCACGCAAGGCCGAAGCGAACCGACGCGGGGTGCTCGCCGGCCGCGGGCTCGCGTGCTACGTGGAAGTCACCGGCAGCGCGAACCTCACGGAGGCGGTGGACGTGACGGTGACCGGCGACGGGCGCGTCACCGTCGTCTCGGGCACGCAGGCGATGGGGACCGGCCTGTGGACCTCGTACGCGCAGATCGTCGCCGAGCGGCTCGGCGTGTCGCCGGAGGTCGTCACGCTCGTCCAGGGGGACACCGCGATCGTGAAGTCGGGCGGCGGCAGCGGCGGCTCGCGCTCGCTGCAGGTCGGCGGCGGCGCGGTGCTCGCCGGCGCGAGCGCGGCCGTGGACGCGGGACGCAAGCTGGCGGCGGTCGCCCTCGAGGCCGCGGAGGGCGACATCGAATTCCGCGCCGGGCGCTTCGTGATCGGCGGCACCGACCGCGGCATCGGCCTCTTCGATCTCGCCAGGCGCCAGCCCGGCGCGAAGTTCGCCGCGAGCGCGTCCGAGACGGCGCGGGACCAGACCTGGCCGAACGGCTGCCAGATCGCGGAGGTCGAGATCGACCCCGAGACCGGCGTCGTCGCGGTGACGCGGCACGTCGCGGTCGACGACATCGGCCGCGTCATGAACCCGCTGATCGCGCACGGCCAGATCGAGGGCGGGATCGTCCAGGGCATCGGACAGGCACTGGTGGAGCGCACGGTGTACGACCCCGAGTCGGGCCAGCTCCTCACCGGCTCGTTCGCGGACTACGCCCTGCCGCGCGCCGACGACGTGCCCGACCTCGAGTGCCACTTCGACGAGACCACGCCGAGCCCGCTGAACGCGCTCGGTGCGAAGGGCGCGGGCGAATCGGGCACGCACGGCGCCGTACCCGCCGTCGTGAACGCGGTGATCGACGCGCTCGGCGCGCTCGGAGTGAAGGAAATCGACATGCCCGTGACGAGGGAGGGAGTCTGGAAGGCGATTCGCGCGGCGCGCGCGTGATCGGCTGACTCAGTCCCGCGTCGCCGACCACGGCCCGGGCGCAGCGCCGGGGCCGTCCGAGTCGCCGCTCATCCGGGCCCCTTCGATCCGTCCGCGGTAGTGCCGCACGCTGCCGTCGGGGTCGAACGCGCCGAAGCCGATCTCGGTGCCGCGCAGCCGCGCGCCGATCACCGGGACCGCGCGGCCGGCGCGCTGGCCGCGCAGCGTGATCCGCTGCCGCACCTGTTCGACCGTGACGCTCAGCACGTCGTCGCCCGTCCTCAGGGTCCAGGTGCCGCGCACGTCGGCCGGCACCACCCAGAGGTGGGCGGTGCGGTCGTCCACCCGGATCGACTCGTCGGGCTCCCACTCCCCGAGCGTGAAGAAGTGCGACACCACGCGCGTGCCCGGCTTGAGCGCTCGGAGGCGCGGCGCGAGCCGCGTCATGACGCCCGGGCTGATGTAGAGCGCGACGACCGTCGCGCTCCCGAGGTCGAACTCGAAGAGGTCCTGGCGGACGAAGCGCACGCGCTCGGCGACGCCCTGCGCGCGCGCGGCCTCGACCGCGAGCCGGATGAGGTTCTCTTCGAGCTCGACGCCGATCGCCCGCGCGCCGAAGTGCCGGGCGGCGTGGATCGGGATCCGCCCGTCGCCGGAGCCGAGGTCGACCACGAGATCGTCGGGCGTGGTGTCGGCCATCTGCAGCATGCGCCGGATCACCCGCTCTGGCGTCGGCACCCAGACCGAGTCGCGGCTCACCTGCCCGATCTGGGGCGCGTCGGCAGGCTGCGCCGCGGCGGCGCAGCTGGCGAGCAACGCGGCGCCGGCGATGCCCCAAAGCGAAACCCTCGCGCTCGCGCTTCCCCGCACGCCTGCTTCCTCCCGGGGCGAGCCTACCCGATCCCCGGGGCGCTGCACGCGCGCGGGATCACCGGATGCTGAGCGTCGCCGCTCGCCACGCCGGGTCCTGCCAGCGCTTGAACGCGCCGAGACGCGCCGGATCGACCGCCTGCCGCGCCACCGCGAGCGTGTCGAGGCGGACGACCTCATAGGCGCGGCGGTACCTGCCCTCGCCGCGGGCCTCGCGCGCGACCAGCATCTGCGCGCCGCCGGGCACCCAGCCGGCGAGTTCCGCGTAACCGAGCTCGGGCGTGGTCGCGGCGGGCGGAAGAATCCGTACCGTCCAGTGCTTCCCTTCGCGGTGGAACACCCACAGCTCGAGCCACGCCGCGGCGGGCTGGACCGCCACGGCGAGCGCGCTGCCCTCCCGGTTCGCGCTCGCCGAGGCCGGCCACACGGTCCCGTACGTGCACCGGCGCGCGAGCGGGCCGCGCGCGGCGTTCCTCGCTTCCACGAGGGCGACGCAGGTCTCGCCGGGCGCGCCCGGCTCCAGCACGAGGTGCACCGGACGCGCCGCCGGCGGGGATGCGACCGGGGCCGCCGCCCAGCGCGACGCGCTCACGCGCATCGCCGCGTCGTCGTACTCGCGCAGGTCGTCGTCGGTCAGCTCCGCGCGGCGCACGCCCGCGAGCGCCGCGAGCCCGC
>JAGVSZ010000219.1 GCA_019137045.1 Betaproteobacteria bacterium | reverse complement strand
TCGGCCCTCGCGGTGCTCATGGCGGCGATCGCCAACTTCTCGGTCGGCGACTTTCTGGTCGCGATCATCGTGCCCGGCCTGATGATGGCGGCCGCCTTCGCCCTCTACATCGTCGTGCGCTGCGCGCTCAACCCGAGCCACGCCCCGAGCTACGAACGCGCCCCGGTGCCGATCGGCCTGCGGCTCAGGAACACCCTGCTCTACGGCCTGCCCCTCTTCGTCATCATCTTCCTGGTGGTCGGGCTGATGTTCCTCGGCATCGCCACCGCCACCGAATCGGCGGCCGCCGGCGCGCTCGGGTGCTTCGTCCTCGCCTGGATGTACGGCGGGCTCTCCTGGCCGATGGTGAAGGAGTCCTTCCGCGCCACGCTGCGGGTCACCGTGATGATGCTGATGATCGTCACCGGCTCCACCGCGTTCTCGCAGGTGCTCGCGTTCTCGGGCGCCTCCTCGGGGCTGGTCGAGGCGGCCACCCGGCTGCCGCTCACCCCGCTGATGATCGTCATGTCGATGCAGGCGGTGATGCTCGTCATGGGCTGCTTCATGGAGCCGCTGTCGATCATGATGCTCACCATCCCGATCTTCTTCCCGATCGTCGAGTCGCTCGGGTTCTCGCCGCTCTGGTTCGGCGCCATCATGCTGCTCAACATGGAGATGGCGACCATCTCGCCGCCCTTCGGACTGGTGCTGTTCGTGGTCAAGGGCATGGCGCCGCCCGGCACCACGCTCACCGACGTCTACAAGGCCGCCATCCCCTTCTTCCTCTGCGACCTGCTCGTCATGGGGGTCCTGCTGCTCTTTCCGGGCTTCATCACCTGGCTGCCCGGCCTGATGGGACGCTGATGGCGGGGCGCCGGCTGCGCATCGCGGTCGACGTCGGCGGCACCTTCACCGACGCCACGCTCTGGGACCCCGCGGGGGGCCGCCTGGTCGCGGCGAAGGCGCCGACCACCCCCGCCGACCGCGCGGCGGGCGTGCTCGCCGCGGTGCGCCTCGCCCTCGCGGCGGCGGGCGAGCGGCCCGAGCACGTGCGCGAGCTGATCCACGGCTCCACCACCGGCACCAACGCGCTCATCGAGCGCACCGGGGCGAAGGTGGGCCTGCTGACGACCCGGGGCTTCCGCGACGTGCTCGAGATCGGCCGCATCATGCGGCCCGAGGCGGGGCTCTACGACGTCACGGTCGACCGCCCGCCGCCGCTCGTGCCCCGCAGGCTGCGGCGCGAAGCGGCCGAGCGGTTGGGCGCGGACGGCAGCGTCCTGGTCGCGCTCAGCGAGGACGACGTGGAGGAGGCCGCGCGCTTCTTCGCGCGCGAGGGCGTCGAGGCGGTGGCCGTGTGCTTCCTGTTCGCCTTTCTCAACCCGGCGCACGAGGAGCGGGCGGCCGAGATCCTCGCGCGCCTCCTGCCCGGCGTGCCGGTGAGCCTCTCCGCGCGCATCTGCCCCGAGATCCGCGAGTACGAGCGCACTTCCACGACCGTGATGAACGCGTACCTCACGCCCGTGATGGACGCCTACCTCGAATCGCTGGCGCGCCAGGTGCAGGCGGCGCTGGGGGCGGAGGCCAAGCTCTCGGTGATCCAGGCGAACGGCGGGTCCACCGCGGTCGCCCAGGCGCGCAGGAGGGCGGTCACGACGGTCAACTCCGGCCCCGCGGGCGGCGTGGTGGCGGCGGCCTTCTACGGCCGGCGCCAGGGGCGCAGCCGCCTCGTCTCGGTGGACATGGGCGGGACCTCCTTCGACATCGGGCTGGTCGAGGACGGCGCCACCAAGGTCACCACCGAGGGCAGCTTCCAGGACCTCCCGGTCCGCATCCCGATCATCGACCTCCACATCATCGGGGCCGGCGGCGGCTCGATCGCCTGGCAGGATCCCGGCGGGGCCCTCGCGGTCGGGCCACGCTCGGCCGGCGCGCAACCGGGACCGGCCTGCTACGGGCGCGGCGGCACGCTGCCGACCGTGACCGACGCCAACTTGGTCCTCGGCCGGCTCTCCGCCGAGTACTTCAACGGCGGGCGCATGCGGCTCGACGTCGAGGCGGCGCGCGGGGCGGTGGCCCGCCTGGCCGAGGCGATGGGGCTGCCGATCGAGGAGACCGCGCTCGGGATCATCCGCGTCGTCAACGCCAACATGGCGAAGGGCATCGCCGCCGTGACCATCCTGCGCGGCATCGACGTGCGCGACTTCGCGCTGCTCTCCTTCGGCGGCGCCGGCGGCGTGCACGCGGTCGACCTCGCCCACGCCCTCGCGATGACCGAGGCGATCGTGCCGCCCCTGCCCGGCACCTTCTCGGCGGTGGGGCTCCTGGTCACCGAGGTGCGGCAGGACTACGTGGCGGCCCTCGGCGGGGTCCCGACCGCCGCGCTCGATCCCGCGGCGATCGAGGCGCACTACCGGCGGATGGAGGACGAGGCGCGCGCGGCGCTCGCGGAGCAGGGGTTCGCCGCCGGCGCGATCGACCTCGTCCGCACCGCCGACCTCAAGGTGAAGGGCCAGACCTACGAGCTGTCGCTGCCGATGCCCGGGCGCGGGCCGGTCGACGCGCCTGCGATCCAGGCGCTGCTGGACGCCTTCGCGCGGCTCTACCGTTCGCGCTACGCCTTCTTCTTCGACGGCGAGCCGATCGAGGTCGTCAACCTGCGCGTCGCCGCGCTGGGCCGCAACCCGCCGGTCGAGCTCGCCCGTCGCGCCCCGGACGGTGCCGACCCCGCGCGCGCGCGCAAGGGCGAGCGCCCGGTCTATTTCGAGCGGCAAGGCTTCGTCCGCAGCGCCGTGTACGACCGCGACCGGCTGCGGCCGCAGCACCGCGTCGCCGGCCCGGCGGTCATCGAGGAGGAGACCTCCTCGACGCTCGTGCCGCCCGGTTTCGCCGCCGTCGTGCTCGACGACGGCGGGCTCTCGATCCCGATCGGAGGCGCGGCGTGAGCGACCTCGTGACGATGCAGGTGATCCGCTACGGCCTCGAGCAGGTGGCCGACGAGATGGGCAACACGCTGGTGCGCACCGGCCGCTCGACCATCATCACCGAGATCAAGGACATCTCGTGCGTGGTGACCGACGCGCGGGGCCAGACCGTGGCGCAGGCCCACCACACGCCCAGCCTGCTCGCCGGCTTCGAGATCACGATGAAGGCGCTGGTGCGCGCCTATCCGCCCGACCGGCTGGCGCCGGGCGACGTGATCGTCACCAACGACCCCTACACCGGCGGCCAGCACATCATGGACCTCTACGCCATCGCGCCCGCCTTCCACGCCGGCAGGCTGGTGGGGTTCGTGGGCAACATCACCCACCACTCCGACCTCGGCGGCGTCGCGGCGGGCGGCGTCGCGGGCGGCATCCGCGAGATCTATCTGGAAGGCCTGCGCCTGCCGATGGTGAAGCTGGTGAAGGCGGGCGCGGAGGACGCGGAGCTCTTCGCCGTCATCGCCAACCAGATCCGGGTGCCGGAGAAGACCCTGGGCGACATCCGCGCCCAGGTGAGCTCGCTCATGGTGGGCTGCGAACGGCTCGATCGGCTCTACCGCCGCTGGGGCGCGGACACCATGGCCACCGCCCAGGCCGACCTGCTCGACTACTCGGAGCGGCGCATGCGCGCCGGCCTGAAGGCGCTTCCCTCCGGCACCTACGTCGCCGAGGACTTCATCGACGACGACGGCGTCAACGACCGCCCGATCCGCATCGAGACGCGGATCACGATCGCGGGCGACGCGGTCACCGTCGACCTGACCGGCTCCGATCCGCAGGCCGAGGGCAACACCAACTCGACCATCGCCAACACGCACGCCGCGGTCTACTACGCCCTCATCGCGCTGGTCGATCCCGGCGCGCCGCCCAACTCGGGCTGCTACCGCCCGATCGAGGTGCTGACGCGCGCGGGGTCGATCGTCCATCCCCGGCCGCCGGGCGCGGTGGCGGCGCGCACCAATGCCTCGACCAAGATCGTCGAGGCGATGATGAAGGCCCTGGCGCCGGCCATCCCCGGTCGCGTCACCGCCGGGTCGCACGGGCAGATCAGCACCTGCGGCTTCGGCGGCCGCCACCCCGCGACCGGCGAGCCGTTCGTCTTCACCGACATCCAGGGCGGGGGCGCCGCGGCCCGGGCCACGAAAGACGGCGCCGACGGCCAGGACTGCCACCTGCCGCGGTTCATGAACACGCCGGTCGAGGTGACCGAGCGGCAGTTTCCGGTGCGGATCGAGCGCTACGAGTTCATCGCCGACAGCGGCGGCGCGGGCACCTGGCGGGGCGGGCTCGCGCTCCGGCGCGACATCCGGCTGCTCGCCGACCGGGTGAGCTTCGCGCGCTACGGCGACCGGCAGAAGATCGCGCCCTTCGGGCTGTGCGGCGGCCGGGACGGCGCGCGGGGCGAGTTCTGGCTCAATCCGGACACGCCGGGCGCGCGACGGCTCGCGTCGAAGGGGCTCGACACGCTCGCCCGCGGCGACCTGGTGAGCATCCGCCTGCCCGGCGCCGGCGGCTACGGCGATCCGGCGCAGCGCGACCGCGCCCTGGTGCGCCGCGACCTCGAGGACGAGAAAATCAGTCCGGAGGCGGCGCGGCGGGAGTACGGTTTCGACGCATGAGCACCGCCCTTTCCAGCGCGGCGGCCGGAGCGGATCGGGCGGACGGGTTCCCGCTCGCCGAGGCGGTGTGCCCGGTGATCGCGCACGAGTGGGTGAACGATGCGTACAAGCACCTCGTCATCGAGGCCGGGCACGGGGCGGCGCGCGCGCGGCCCGGACAGTTCTTCCACCTCCTGTGCCCGGTGATCGGGGAGAACGCGCCGTTCTTCCGCCGCCCGATGAGCCTCTACCGGATCGACGCGGCGCGCGGGCGGCTCGAGTTCCTCTACAAGGTCGTCGGCCGCGGCACGACCACGCTCGCCACCCTCGTGCCGGGCGATGCGCTGAACGTCTTCGGCCCGCTCGGGCGCGGGTTCGACTTCGCCGGCCGCGCGCGGCACATCGTGCAGGTGGCGCGCGGCGTCGGCCTCGCCACGCTCGCGCCAGTGGCGGAAGCGGCGGCCCGGTGCGGCATCCGCACCACCGCGATTCTGAGCGCGCGCAGCCGCGCCCACCTGATGTCGGTCGCGTCCCTGCGCGCGGCGGGCGCGGACGTCCTCACCGTGACCGACGAAGAGGGCACGAGCGAGGTCGGCGCCGTGGAGCGCCTCGTCCGCCGCGCGATCGCGGAGCGGGGCGGCGACTTCCTCGTCACGTGCGGCTCCAACCGCCTGCTGCAGATGCTGCAGCGCGTCGGGCGCGAACTCGGCGTCGCCGGCGAGGTGGCGCTCGAGCAGCACATGGGCTGCGGCAACGGCATGTGCTTCGCGTGCGTGCGCGAGTTCCGCACGGCGCAGGGCGGCGTCGCCTACCGGCGGGTGTGCTGGGAAGGGCCGGTGTTCGATCTGCAGGAGGCGGTCTCATGGTAGACATGACGGTGCGCATCGGCGCGCTCACGCTGAAGAACCCGGTCATGCCCGGCTCGGGCACGATGGGCGAGGGCCTCGCCCGGGTGATGGACCTCGGCCGGCTCGGCGCGATCGTGACCAAGACCATCACGCCCGAGCCGCGCGAGGGCTGCCCGCCGCCGCGGATGGTGGAGTACAAGGACGGCTCGCTGATGGCGATCGGCATCCCGTGCAAGGGGCCCGATCACTACGTCGACGAGATCCTGCCGCAATACCGCGCGTACCCCACGCCGGTCGTGTGCAGCGTCTCCGCGCCGACGGTCGACGCGTTCGGGCGGCTCGCCGCGAAGCTGAGCGTCGCCGGCGTCGCGGCGATCGAAGCGAACATCTCGTGCCCCAACCTCGAGCAGGACGGGCGCGCCTTCGGGATGGACGCCGAGGCGAGCGCGCGCGTCGTCCGGCGGCTGAAGGAATCCACCGACCGGCCGGTCTGGGCGAAGCTCACGCCGAACGTCACCGACATCGCCGCCGTGGCGCGCGCGGTGGCGGCGGCGGGGGCCGACGCCGTCACCTGCGCCAACGGCATGCTCGGCATGGCGGTGGACGTCGAGAACTTCCAGCCGGCGCTCGGCAACGTCACCGGCGGGATGACCGGCCCGTGCACGCGGCCGGTGATCCTGCGCATGGCCTGGCAGGTGGCGCGCGCGGTGAAGATCCCGGTGATCGGCAGCGGCGGGGTCGCGTGCGCGCGCGACGCGCTCGAGTACCTGATGGTCGGCTGCGCGGCCGTGCAGGTCGGCACGATCAATTTCGTGCACCCGACCGCGATGCTGGGCGTCATCGACGGGATCGAGGCGTTCTGCCGGCGCAAGGGGATCGGCGCGGTGCGCGCGCTCACCGGCGCGATGCGCCCGCGGCAGGACTTCCGCGAGGACCAGGCGGCGTAGCGGTCCGGCCCGGAGCGGCCGGGCCGCAACGGCGTCCCGCCGGCATTGAACGGACCAAACGTATACCGTATACTGAACACATATGACCGACCAGAACCCGCTTCTCCGCGCGCCGGCCCGGCCGCTCCCGCGGCGCATCGCCGTGATCGGCGCGGGCACGATCGGCCCCGACATCGGCTACTACCTGAAGAGCGCGCTGCCCGCGCTCGAGCTCGTCCTGGTGGACGTGCGGCAGGAGGCGCTCGACCGCGCCCTCGCGCGGTTCGGCGAGTACGCGGGCAAGGCGGTGAAGCGCCGCAAGATGACCGAAGCGCAGGCCGCCGCGGTCACGCAGGGCGTGCGCGCCACCACCGACTACGAGGCGATCCGCGGCGCGGACTGGGTGCTGGAGGCGGCGACCGAGGACCTGGCGCTCAAGCGCAGGATCTTCGCGCAGGTCGAGGCGCTGGTCGCGCCCGACGCGCTCATCACGTCCAACACCAGCTCGCTGCCGGCGGCGCGCATCTTCGCCGGGCTCGCGCACCCGGGCCGCGCGACGGTGACGCACTTCTTCGCGCCCGCGTGGCGCAACCCGGTGGTCGAGGTGGTGCGCGCGCGCGCCGCCGACCCGGCGGTCGTCGAGTACCTGCGCTGGTTCTTCTGCGTCACCGGCAAGGTCCCGCTCGCCACCGAGGACGTCGAGTGCTTCATGCTCGACCGCGTCTTCGACAACTGGTGCAACGACGCGGCGCTGCGCCTGGACCGCGCGAGCGCCGCGCAGATCGACAGCGTGGCGAGCGAGTTCGTGCACGCCGGGCCGTTCTTCGTGCTCAACATGGCGCACGGCAACCCGATCATCACCGAGACGAACACCCTCCAGGCCGACGTCGAAGGCGAGCACTACCGGCCGGCGCCGATCTTCAGGTCGGTGGCCACCTGGGCGACGGTCCCGATGGGCGGGAAGACGGAGGTGCCCGCCGCGGTCGCCGCGGCGGTGCGCGACCGGCTGCTCGGCGTGCTGTGGTCGCAGTCGGTGGACATCCTCGATCGAAGCATCGGGGAGGCGGCCGACCTCGACCTCGGGTGCCGGCTCGCGCTCGGCTTCCGCACGGGCCCGCTCGATCTCATGCGCCGCCTGGGCGACGCGGAGGTGAGCCGCGTGATGCAGCGCTTCGCCGCGGAGCGCCCCGGGATGCCGCAGCCCAAGCGCGCACCCGGCGAGTACCAGCGCTTCGAGCGCGGCGTGCTCGTGGACGAGCTCGATGGCGTGGTGGTGATCACGCTGCGCCGCCCCGAGGCGATGAACGCGCTGCACGACGAGCTGAACGACGAGATCCTCGCCGTCATCCGGCGGCGCGAGAGCGATCCGCAGGTGAAGGGGTTCGTGCTCGTCGGATACGGCCCGCGCGCCTTCTGCGCCGGGGCGGACATCGGGCGCTTTCCCTCGCTGCTCGGCGACGCGGCCGCCGCCGCGCAGTACTCGCGCGACTGCTCGCGGCTGCTCGTCCATCTCGACGCGATGCGCAAGCCGGTGGTCGCGGCGCTGAACGGCATGGCGCTCGGCGGGGGCTTCGAGCTCGCGCTGCGCTGCCACGCCCTGGTCGCGCAGCGCGGCGCTTGGCTGCAGCTCCCGGAGATCACGCTCGGCATCGCGCCCGGCATCGGCGCGATGGTGGTCCCCTACCGGCGCTGGCCGCAGGCCGCGCCGCTCTTCCACGGCATGCTGCGGCGCGCCGAGCGCCTGGGCGTGGAGCAGGCGCACGAGGCCGGGATCGTGGCCGAGCTCGCCGAAGACTACCCGTCGCTCGTGCGCAAGGCGATCGCGCGGGTCCATGCGCTCGCCGGCGAGCCGCGGGCGACGCTCGACGGGCCGGTCGCGATCGCGCCGTTCGAGGACGCGGGCGCGACGGGCTACAGCCGCGCGGTCACGGCGATCATCGAGGAGGCGGTGGCGGCCGCGGCGCGGGCGCCGACGCTCGCCGCGGCGCTCGAGATCGGGTACGCGGCGTTCGGCCGCACGGCCTGCACCGCGGCGGCGCGGGAGGGGATCGGCGCCTTTCTCGAGCGGCGCAAGCCCGACTACGCGCAGACCGGCTGAGGGGGAGCCCGTGATCGCGAAGCTGCAGGCGCTGGAGAGACCCGAGTCGCTCAGCGACCGCGTCTACGCGACCCTGCGCGAGTACCTGCGCGCCGGGCGCATCGCGGCCGGGCAGCCGCTGCAGGAAGCCGCGCTCGCCGCGCAGCTCGGCGTCTCGCGCACGCCGGTGCGCGAGGCGCTCGCGCGCCTCGCGACCGACGGCCTGGTGGTCGCCGAGGGGCGCAGCTTCACGCTGCCCGAGCTCTCGGTGGCCGACATCGAGGACATCTACGCCCTGCGCTTCCTGCTCGAGCCGGAGGCGCTGCGGCTCGCCGCCGCGAGCCGGCCCGACCGCGCCCGCCTCGCGCCGCTGCGCAGCGCGCTGGACGAAATGGCCGCGGCGCACGACGCGGGCGACGGCGCCGCCTTCATGGAGGCGAACTATCGCTACCGCGACGCCTGGACCGCGCTGGTGCCGAATGCGCGGCTGGTGCGCGCGATCCAGCTCTACGCCGACCACGTGCGCTACCTGCGCGCCTCCGCCGGCGACGGCGAGGCGGCGGCGCAGGCGATGCGCGCGCACCTGGAGAGCGCCAAGCGCATCCTGCTCGAGATCACCGCGAGGCGCTGACATGGACTTCGAGCCGAGCCCCGAGCAGCGCCAGGTGCGCGCGGCGTTCGCGCGCTTCGCCGACGAGCGCGTCGCGCCGCAGGCGGCGGCGCTCGACGCGGCGCACGCGTTCCCGCGCGAGCTCTTCGCGGAGCTCGGGCGCCTCGGCTTCTTCGGCATCCGCTACCCGGAGGAGGTGGGCGGCTCGGGGCTCGACCTCGTCACGTTCTGCCTCGCGCTGGCGGAGATCGCGCGCGGCTCGATGTCGCTCGCGGGATGCGCCGCGATGCAGTCGCTGATGGGCACCAAGTTCCTGCACATGCTCGGCAACGCGGACGTGGTCGAGCGGCTGTTCAAGCCCGCGCTGCGCGGGGAGAAGATCGGCGCCATCTGCATGACCGAGCCGAACGCCGGCTCCGACCTCGACTCGATCGCCACGCGCGCGGACAAGGTCGACGGCGGGTACCGACTGAACGGGCAGAAGATCTGGGTCACCTCGGCGCCGGTGGCGGACTTCTTCACGGTGTTCGCGCGCGCGGGCGCGGAGCGCAAGCTCACGATCTTCCTGGTCGAGCGCGGGTTCGCCGGCCTGCACGTCGGCCGCGCGATCGAGAAGATGGGGGTGTGGGCGCTGACGACCTCCGAGCTCGCGCTCGACGACTGCTTCGTGCCCGACAGCCACCGCCTGTCCCGGGCCGAGGGCGACGGCGAGAGCCATCTGCGCAAGCTCCTCGCCGAGATCCGCATCATCACCGGCGCGATGGCGAACGGGGTGGCGCGCGCGGCGCTCGCCGAGGCGGTGCGCTACGCCGCCGAGCGCAAGCAGTTCGGCAAGCCGATCAACCGCTACCAGGCGATCCAGCACAAGCTCGCCGACATGGCGACCGGGCTGGAGGCGGCCGAGCGCCTGGTGCTGTACGCCGCCTGGCTCAAGGACGCCGACCGCCCGCACCACAAGGAGGCGGCGATGGCCAAGCTCTTCGCGAGCGAGACCGCGGCCTCGGTCTGCGACCAGGCGGCGCGGGTGCTCGCCTCCTACGGGTACGCGATGGAATACCCGGTGCAGCGCTACCTGCGCGACGTCCGCTTCACCCTGATCGGGGGCGGGACGAGCGAGATCCTGAAATTGATCATTGCTAAAGAAGTGTCGGGGTGAGCGAACGAAAATGAGCGAGCGCAAGATTCGAGTGGTTCTCGCCAAGCCCGGCCTGGACGGCCACGACCAGGGGGCGAAGGTGGTCGTGCGCGCGCTGATGGACGCGGGCATGGAGGTGATCTACACCGGTCTGCGCCAGACGCCGGAGGCGGTGGCGCGCATCGCGCTCGACGAGGACGCCGACGTGATCGCGCTCTCGTCGATGGCCGCCTCGCACCTGCCGTTCTGCGAGCGGCTGAAGCCGCTGCTCGAGCGCGCCGGGCTCGGCGACAAGCTGTGGGTGATCGGCGGCAACCTGCCGAAGCAGGACCACGCGCGCCTGCGCGAGCTGGGGTTCAAGGGCATCTTCCCGTCCAGCTCCAGGCTCGACGACATCGTGCAGTTCATCCGGGAGAACGTGCCATGAACGACAGGCTGCAGAAGTCGGTCCGGCCGGTCGTGAACGAGTCGGGCATCGAGGTGAAGCCGGTGTACACGGCGCGCGACGTCGCGGAGTCGGGCGGCGACGGCTTCATCGGCATGCCGGGCGAGTACCCGTTCGTGCGCGGCATCCACCCGCTGATGTACCGGCAGCGGCCGTACACCATGCGCCAGTACACCGGGTTCGGCAACCCGCGCGACACGAACGAGCGCTTCAAGTACCTCATCGCCAACGGTCAGACCGGCCTGAACGTGGCCTTCGACCTGCCGACCCAGATCGG
>JAGVSZ010000124.1 GCA_019137045.1 Betaproteobacteria bacterium | reverse complement strand
CGGCATCGGGATCGCGTTCTGGATCGCGGGCGTGCCGGGCAGCGCGGACATCGTGAAGGTCGAGGTGCCGAGGGCGATCGCCGCCGGCGCGAGCCGGTTCGGGATGTCCGCGGCCCTGAAAAGCGCCTGCGCCATCGGGGCGATCACGAAGAACGCGACGAAGAGGCTCACGCCGCCGTAGGTCACCTGCGCGCCGGCGAGCACCACCGCGAGCATCGCGCGGCGCGGTCCGAGCCGCTCGGTCATCCAGTTCGCGATCGCCGACACCGAGCCCGAGTCGTCCATCAGCTTGCCGAAGATCGCGCCGAGCAGGAAGAGCGGGAAGAACGACGCGAGGAACCCGGCCGCCGAGCCCATGAAGGTCTGGGTCCAGTGCGCGAGCAGCGGCTCGCTGGCCGCGGCCGCGGCGACCAGCGCCCCGGCCGGGGCGAGCACGAGCACGCTCCAGGCGCGGAACGAGAGCCAGACGAGGAGCGCGAGGCCGAGCAGGATGCCGAGGAGCCCCATCGCTAGAAGCCTTCGATCAGCTCGTCGAGGTCGTAGGTCGAGCGCACGCCGACGTCGTCGCCGTGCGCGTCGAGGAACTCATCCGCCGCGCGTCGTCCCTCGTCGCGCAGCATGCAGAGGAACGCCCACTCCGCGAGGAGCTTCGATGAGGCGGAGAGGTCGGTCATCATCGTGCTCGAGATGCGGTGGATGCGCATCTTCGACCAGACGCGGCCTTCGCCGCTGCCGGGGTCGGCGACGCGCCGCAGGAGCGCCGCCATGCGCAGTTCCTTCATGAGCGGGGCGTTGAACGCCACCTCGTTCAGGCGGTTGTGGATCTCGGCCGCGGTGCGCGGGACGCCCGGCCGCTCGATGGGGTTGATCTGCACCAGGATCGTGTCGGTGGAGTCGCACTCGCGCACGAGCGGGGTGATGGTCGGGTTGCCGGTGTAGCCGCCGTCCCAGTAGGCCTCGCCGTCGATCTCGACCGCCTGGAAGAGCGTCGGCAGGCACGCCGAGGCGAGCAGCGCGTCGGGCGAGAGGTCGGCGTTGCGGAAGATGCGGCCGCGGCCAGTGCGCACGTTGGTCGCGGTGACGAAGAGTTTGATCGGCGCGGCGTTGAGCCGCCCGAAGTCGACCGACTCCTCGAGGATCCGGCGCAGCGGATTGGCGCCCTGCAGGCTGTAGTCGTACGGCGACAGCACGCGCGAGGCGAGGTCGCTCATGATGAAGACGGGGGAATGGTCGAGCGTCCAGCGCCCGGTCAGGATCTCGAGCGGCCCGCGCTGGAAGGGGCTGAGCAGCGCCGCGTTCGACACCCGCCGCCAGAAGGCCTCGAGCGCCGCTTTGGCGCCCTCGCGGCCGCCTTCGAGGAGCCCGTGGGCGAGCACCGCCGCGTTCATCGCGCCCGCCGAGGTGCCGGAGATGCCGTCGAGCCGCCCCCAGGGCACCTCCAGCAGGCGATCGAGCACGCCCCAGGTGAACGCGCCGTGCGCGCCGCCGCCCTGCAGCGCGAGGTCGATGAGGACGGGCTTGCGGGTCGGGTCGCTCATGGGCGCGATCCGGCGCCACTCGCGCCGCGCATCGATGTGCGCAGCAGCGCGAGAACGAAGCCGCCGGTGAGCATGCCGAGCACGTAGACGACCAGCACGAGGACCGAGACCGGAAGCGTCGCGCTCGCGCCGAGCAGCGAAACGGTCACGTGCTCGAGGTTCTGGAACTTGAACAGCAGGACGGCGGCGGTGAAGATGACGATCAGTGCGATGTGGAGATAGCGCATGGCGAGGGCTCTCCGCTCCCGGATGAACGGGATGAGGGGGAAGAACGAGGGAAGGACGAAGTGAAGGGGCGCGAGGATACTTCAGAACGGCGGTGCGGTGCAATCGGCGGTCCCCGGTACCGCTCGTGGCCTGCGCCGGTCGATTCTTGTCGCACAATCACTCACGCGGGAGGCGCGCAGATGGCTCGACCAGACTCGAACGGCACGAATCGGCCCGATTGGAAAATGGCCGCGCTCGCAGCGCTCGCTTGCGCGGCGGGCGCGGTCGCGACGGCCGGCGCGCAGAGCGCGCAGGGCGGGCTCTACATCGCCGGCGCCGGTTTCAGCTTCGGGCAGGCCGCCGTGCAGGCGCTCAAGACGAACCCGGAGGGGCAGCGCTTCTTCCTCCTGTCCGTGCCGCCCGAGACGCGCGCGCTCGAGACGGCGGCGAACGAGCCGCTCGCCGCATTGCGTGCGCGCGTGCTCGAGGCGGGCGGCGTCCTGTACGTCTGCCAGCGTGACGTCGACAGCGGCAAGGTCAGGCTCGCCAGGCTCGTGCCCGGCGTGATCGCGGTGCGCGGCTGGCCGCCCGCCGGCAGTGCACAGCTGCCGGCCGACGCGCGCTACTTCCCCGGGGAGAATCCCGCCGCCCTGCCGGCCTCGAACGAGGCGCTGCGGCGGCTGCGCTCGACCTGCTCCGGCTGACGGACGCGGCGCGCGCTTCAGCGCCCTCTCGCCGGGGGGCAGCCCGTGCAGCCGCCGACGGTCGCGCCCCGGAACGACGCTTTCTCGAGCTTCGCGCCGGCGAGGTTTGCGTTGGTCAGGTTCGCCTTTTCGAGGCGCGCGCCGCGCAGGTCGGCGCCGGTGAGGTCCGCACCGGTGAGATCCGCGCGCTCGAGAATGGCGCCGCTCAGCTGCGCCGAGGCCGGTCCCGCATAGCGCAGGCTGGTTCCGCTCAAGTTCGCTTCCTTCAGATTTGCGTTGCCGAGCCGCGCGCCCTGCAGGTCCGCTGCGCTGACGGTCGCGCCCGCGAGCGTCGCGCCGCGCAGGTCCGCGTTTCGGAGGCTGGCGCGCTCGAGCGCGGCCTTCGCCAGGTTCGCGCGCTGCAGGTCGGTCTGGCGGAGCCGCGCGCGGTCGAGCCGCGCTCCGGACAGGTCCGCCCCACTCAGATTCGAGCGCGAGAGGTCGGAGCGCGAAAGGTCGGCCTGCGCCAGGCTCGCGCTGCGCAGGTTTGCCCCGACGCACTGCGTGCCCGGGCGGATCGGGCAGCGGTCGATGGTCTGTGCCAGCGCGAGCGGCGCGGCGCACAGTGCGAGCAGGGTGGCGAGCAGATGACGCATGCGGGACCTCTGGTAGGGGATTGGAGATGCGGCGGAAGCGGGCGGCCTGCGCGTCACGGTTTGCGCGCGGGCGGGATGCCCACCTCGATCCGCCCGAGCATGTAGGGGAAGAACGGGTTCGACGACGCGCGCACCAGCGAGTCGAGCGAGACGATTAGCAGACCGACTTCCCCGCGCGCCGCGATCGTGCCGAGGTGCACGCCGAAGTCCTCGTCCGTGCCCGGCTCCATGCCGTACAGCGCGTCGCTCGTCGGGAAGGGAATCGCCACGTGCGAGAGCGAGAAGAGCTCGTTCGGGTAGGACAGCCCGAGCGCGCGCGTCTGCTCGGTCGTCGCGCCGGCTTCGACGACGCGCTCGACCACCTCGCGCGTCCCGGCGCTGGCGTTGCTGATGATCGTCGTCCGGTACGCCCGCGGGGGATCGGGCAGCAGCCGGTCGAGCATCCCCTCGTGCCGCGAGCGCAGGAGCGGGGTCAGCTTCGCATGGCGGTTCACGTCGAAGAGCACGAGCTCGCTGCCGTTCGCCGGCAGATTGGCGTACAGCGCGGTGACGATCGCGCGCGTGCTGACCGTGAAATCCGCCACCGACTGGAAGGTGAGGACCGGCGCCAGCGCCTTGATCCGGCCGGTGCGTGCGGCGTCGGCGATCTCGTCCTGGAGCACGCGCGTCAGCAGCGACGACTGCCGCGCGCCGTTGATCGGGAACGAGTTGTACTTGAACGGATTGAACTCGGGCACCACGCTCAGCCACGCGGCGTTGGCGAACGCGGGGAACACCGCCGGCCAGCCGAAGAAGCCGGCGAACCGCGCGAAGGCGGTGATCCCGATCATCGGCGAGATCAGCACCAGGCGGTCCGGCCGGGCGAGCACCTTGTCCGAGAGCGCTTCCAGCGCGTACTTCATCGCGAGCGCGCCGCCGTTGGAGAAGCCGACGAGGTGCAGCGGGCCCTGCGGCGCGCGCCGCCGCGCCTCGCGCACGGCGAGCCGCGTCGCCTCCGACCAGTCCTCCCAGTCGACCTTCGCGAGCCCCGCCGGGACCGTGCCGTGCCCGGGGAGGCGAATTCCGATCGCGACCCAGCCGCGCGCGCGGTAGGCGCGCGCGACGTGGCGCAGGCTGTAGGGCGTGTCGGTCAGCCCGTGCAGCAGCACCACCGCGCCGGCGGGCGGGCCGTCGGGGTTCAGGACGTAGGAGCGGTTCCAGTCCTGCGCGAACTTCGGCGGGTAGATCGGGCTGCCCTCGAAGTAGCGGTTCTGCGCCGTGCGTTCCTCGGGTTCGAGCTTGTCGGTGACGTTCTTCCGGACGTCCTCGAAGAGCTTCTTCTCGGCCTCGAGGTAGCCCTGCCAGTCGAGCTTGGCGATCTCGTCCGCCTTCAGGTCGGGCGGCACGTGGGTGTGCCAGATCGAGAGCGGGGGGTTGCGTTGCGCGTCCCAGGCACGGATCCCGAGCAGGCCGGCGAGGACGAGCACCGCGAGCACCGCACCGAACTTGAAGAGCTTCACGAGCATCGACCTCACAACGGGCTCCCGGGGTTGCGTCCTTCCAGTATGTCGCGCATGCGCGCCTCGACCGCCGGCAAGATGCGCGGATGCGTGAGGACGTAGAAGCGCTCCTCCCGGACCGCTTCGAGCACGCGCGCGGCGATGTCCGCGGCCGACAGCCGGCCCGACTGCACCGCCTTGCGCATGTTCGCCTCGCGCGCGCGGTCCTCGTCGGTCTGCGCCCGTTCCTCGCGCAGCGCGGCGGGGCGCGTGCGCTCCGACTCGGTGATCGCCGAGGGGAAGTACGCCGGGCACACGACCGAGCACTTCACTCTCGCGCAGCGCGCGGCGAGGTCGTGGTGGAGGGTCTCGGTGAGCGCCACGACGGCGTGCTTCGAGACGTTGTACATGCCCATGCCGGGCGGCGCGATCAGCCCCGCGACCGAGGCGGTGTTGACGATGTGACCCTCGTCGCCCTGGCGCAGGAGGATCGGCGTGAAGACCCGCACGCCGTGGATCACGCCCCAGACGTTGACGCCGAGCGTCCACTGCCAGTCGGCGACCGTGTTCTCCCACACGACGCCGAGCGGGGCGATGCCGGCGTTGTTGCACACGAGGTGCACCGCGCCGAACGCCTCCAGCGTGCGCGCGGCGAGCGCCTCCACGTCGGCGCCGCTCGCGACGTCGCAGCGCACCGCGATCGCGTCCGCGCCGGCCGCCTTCAGCTCGGCCTCGACCCGGGCGAGCGCGGCCTCGTCGACGTCGGCGAGGGCGACCTTCATGCCCTCGCGCCCGCAGCGCAGCGCGAGCTCGCGGCCGAGGCCGCTCGCCGCGCCGGTGACGACCGCGACCCGTCCGGTGAACGTCTTCATGCGGGGAAGAACTCCTCCCAGCGTTCGGCCACGAGCGCGCGGCCGTCGGCGGTGGTCAGGAACGCGACCGCGGCCGCCTCGCGCTGCGCCGACACCAGCCCGCCCGCCTCGAGCTCCGCGAGCGCCGCGTCAATCTCGGCGGAGGCGAGCGGGCGGGCGAGCCAGTGCTCGAGCTCGCCGTGGATGCGGTGCGGCGCCGCGCGCTCGCTCGCGCACGCCGCGAGCAACGCGAGGCGCAGGGCGTCGATCTCCATCGGGCGCGATGATACCGGTTCACGCGGGGCGTGCGGTCGCGATCCAGCCCTCGAGCGGATCGGCCGCGCGCGGCAGGCCGAAGTTGCGCGCGCGCCGGCGCCAGCACCAGGCCGCCTGCAGTGCGGCGAGCGCGGCGTCGAGACGATCGCCGGTCGCGTCTTCGACGAGCGCGGCGAGCAGCGCGCGGCTCGCTTCGAGGCGCAGGCCGAGCGGTTCGCCGCGCCTGAGCGCGCGCACGATCGCCGCGCGTGCGGCGCGCCGCGCCGGCGTCTGCTTGCGTGCCTCGTCGCTCTTGTACGACTCGCGGGTGAGCGCGCGCGCCGCGAAACCGGGATACGCCTCGACGGCGATGCGCGTCGTGTCGCCGTCGCGCAACCCGGGGACGTGCACGCCCGCCGCGACGAGCCGCGGCGCACCCTCGAGGAACATCAGCGCGACCGGCGGGTTCACGAGCTTGAGCGGCGAGTGCGAGCGCGCCGGGAGGTCGGTCGCGCGATGCGGGTACTTGTCGCCGGCGGGGCGCTGCGCGCGGTAGGCGTCGAGCGCCGTGCGGAACGCAGCGCGCCCCATCGCCTCACAGTGCCGCACCAGCGCCTCCCACTGCGCCGGCCAGCGTAGGTCGCGCACCGCCGCCCGTGGCAGGCCGAACGGGAAGTCGAAACCGGCGAGCCAGGGGCCGGGGGCGGCGAGGAGGCGCTCGAACGCCGGCCAGTCGGCGAGCGGCTCGATCGCTTCCAGGACGAGCGCGCCGCGGGCGAGGCGGCCGCGCGCGGCCACGATCGGCTTCGCGCGCCGCGGCGCGGAGGTGAAGTCGACGCCGAGGATCGCGACCGCGGCGCTCACCGCCGCTCGTCCGCGTCGAGCGCGGCTTCGACGCGCGCGCGGATCACGGCGAAGAACGGGTTGGAGCGCAGCCGCGCGAACATCCCGAGCGGCACCGCGAGCGCGCCGGACTCGCCGCGCGCGGCGAGGTCGCCGATCGTCCAGGTGAGCGCGCCGGCGGGGGCCGGCGTCAGCCCGTAGACCGGATCGTCGAGCGTGAACGGCAGCGCGACGTGTCCGACCGAGAACACGCTCGGCGGCCACGCGAGGCCGAGCGGCTCCGAGCGCCACTCGGTGCTGCCGGCCTCGCGCGTCGATATCGCCACCTCGCTCGAGTCCGGCGCCCGGTTCGCGACGGTGAGCAGTCGAAACGGCAGCGCGCGCGCGTCGCGCAGCTGCGCGTACGCCTCGCGCGGGCCCGGCGCGACGAGGCCGGCCCAGCTGTCGCTGCCGTTCACGTCGAACGCGACCAGCTCGTTCCCGGGGCCGGGCAGCCGCAGCATGAAGCCCCGGATGACCTCCGCCGCGTTCACCGTCGAGTCGACCACCGACTGGAACGCGGTGACGCGGGGCATGCGGTCGAGCGTTTCCTTGGCGGCGGCGGCGGCGAGCTCGCGGTGGAGCGCGCGGGTGAGCTGGAACACCTGGTTGCCCGCGTTGACCGTGAACGAGTTGTACTTGTAGGGATCGTACTCGGGCAGCACGTCGAGCCACTTCGCCTTCTCGAACCCGGGCAGGAAGGAAAGGGCGGACGCGATGTTCGCCAGCGCCGCGAACTCCGACACGCCGATCGCGGCGGAGACGAGAAAGAGTCGCGTCGGGCGCGGGAGCGTCGGATCCTCGAGCCCGCGCACCGCGAGCAGCGCGGCGAGCGGCGCGCCGGTCGAGTAGCCGCCGGCGTAGAACGGCTTGCCCGGCGCGCGCGCCGCTGCATGACGCGCCGCAAGCTCGACCGCCGCGTACCAGTCGGTCCACTCGGTGTCCAGCAGACCCGCCGGCACCGTGCCGTGTCCCGGCATGCGCAGCGCGAGCACGTAGTAGCCGCGCGCGTGGAAGATCTCGGCGAGCGCGCGTACGCTGTAAGGCGAATCGGTCAGCCCGTGCATGAGCAGCACCGCGCCGCGCGGCTGCGAGTGGACGAGCTCGTACGAGCGGTTGTAGCGGGTGCCGAGCGCGAGCCGCCCGGGCACGGCGGCCGGGTTGTAGCGGCCGGTCGGCGCGCGGTCCGCGACCTTCGGGTCGTCGAACACGCGCCGGCGCAGCTCCGCGAAGAGGCGCTCCTCGAGCGCGAGGTACTCGGCGAACGTCTTCGGCGCGCCGGGCCGGTCCGCGCGGAACTCCTCCGCGAGCGCGATGCGGTGCCACGGTTGGAGGTCGGGCAGGCGCACGCGCGCCTGCACCGCGAAGACGACGACGATCGTGAGGAGGACGGCGGCGACGAGCCCGGCGAGGTAGAGCGCCGCCTTCACGGTGCCGCGCGACGCCGCGCGCAGGAGGCGCCCGAGCGTCATTGGCGGCTCAGCGCTCGGGCGGGACGGTGCGCGGGCGGCGGTTCCCGTCGGTGGCGACGTAGGTGAGCGTCGCCTCGGTGACCTTGTGGACCTCGGGGTCCTCGGGGTTGCGCTGCGCGAACACCTCCACGTTCACCGTGATCGAGGTGTTGCCCACCCGGATGACGTCGGCGTAGAGCGAGAGGAGGTCCCCGACCAGGACCGGCTGCTTGAAGACGAACTGCGTGACCGCGACCGTCGCGACGCGGCCCTTGGCGCGCGCGGCCGCCATGACCCCGCCGGCGATGTCCACCTGCGCCATGATCCAGCCGCCGAAGACGTCGCCGTGAGGGTTGGCGTCGGAGGGCATCGGCACGACGCGCAGGATGGGCGACTTGCCTTGGGGGAGCTTCACGGGGGCGCCCATGGGCGCGGATTCTAGCCGGAGTGCGCGCCCGAAACGGAAACGGGGCGCAGCGAGCGCCCCGTTCTTGCCTGATCCGCGCTGCTTACGGTTTCTCGATCGGCGGCGGCGGCACCGGCGCGACGCCGAAGCTGCTGCGCTCGCGCGGGCCGTCTGCCCCGAAGAACCGCACCGCGCCGTCCTCCGCGACCGTCCAGACCTCCTGCGCGCCGGCGGCGAGATACGCGCGGGTCTTCTCCTCGATCTCGGCTTCGGTGTTCGACGGCGAGAGGACCTCGACGCAGATCTCGGGCGCGCGGGGGAACGGGGTCTCGAGACCGTGCGTCGCGAGGAACTCCCGCGACGCCCACACGACGTCCGGCACGCGCACGCCGATCTCGGTCAATACGGAAGCCTCGACGATCACCCTTCCTTCCGGGAGCGAGCGGCGCAGCTCGGTTCCGATCCAGAACTGGCTGTGCCCATGCGCGTTGCTGCCGGGGCTCAGCTCGATTTTCCCCCAGGCGTTCAGCTCGATCTTGTACGGCAGGTCGCGCAGTAGCGGGTCGGCGATGATCTCGAGCCAGCGCCGTGCGAGCACTTCGGGGGCGGTGACGTTTCCCATGCGTTCCAGTATACGCC
>JAGVSZ010000014.1 GCA_019137045.1 Betaproteobacteria bacterium | reverse complement strand
ACCAGCAGTTCCTCCTCGGCGCGCGCAACCAGGCGTTCCTCACCGAGTACGTCTCCGGGATGGCCACGGTGAAGTCGCTGCAGATGGAGCCGCAGCTCAAGGCGCGCTACGGCGACTTCCTGGCGAGCTACCTCGTCGCGGGCTTCGGCACGCGCCAGCTCTCGAACACCTACGGCGTCGTCGCGAACGCGCTCGAGCAGCTCATGACGCTGCTGATCCTGTGCGTGGGCGCCTGGATCGTGATGCAGAACGCCGGTTTCACGATCGGCATGCTGGTGGCGTTCCAGATGTTCGCCGGCCGCCTGTCGCAGCCGATGCTGCGCCTGGTCGGACTCTGGCAGGAGTTCCAGCAGGCCGCAATCGCGGTGAAGCGGCTGGGGGACATCATGAACGCGCCGGTCGAGCCGCACACGCTGCTGCCGGTGCGCGCGACGACCGACCTCGTGGAGGTCGAGGTACAGGACGTCGCCTTCCGCTACGGCGAGAGCCTGCCGCTGCTCTACGAGAAGCTGAACCTGCGCCTGCGGCCGGGGGCGTGCGTCGCGCTCACCGGGGCGTCCGGATGCGGCAAGAGCACCCTTGCGAAGCTGATCCAGGGGTTCTACATGCCCACCGGCGGGCGCATCCTGGTCAACGGTCGCGACACGCGCGCGCTCGCCGCGAACGAGTTGCGCGCGCACTTCGGCGTCGTGCCGCAGGAAACGGTGCTGTTCGCGGGAACGATCTACGACAATCTCGTCCTGGCGAGCCCGCACGCAACCTTCCAGCAGGTGATGCAGGCGTGCCGGATGGCGGAGATCCACGAGGTGATCGAACGGCTGCCCGACGGGTATCAGACGGCAATCGGCGAGCATGGCGTCGGCCTGTCCGGGGGGCAGCGCCAGCGCCTCGCGATCGCGCGGGCGCTGCTGAGGCGGCCGCGGGTGCTGATCTTCGACGAAGCCACCAGCAACCTCGATCCGGAGACGGCCGAGCAGTTCGCGCGCACCGTCAACCAGCTGAAGGGCAGGGTAACGATGCTCTTTATTGCGCACCAGCTGCCGCGCGCGCTCCAGGTGGACGAGGTGATCCGGCTCGGTGCGCCTCCGGTGACGCCGCTGCGTCCGGCCGAACGCGCTGCGGCGGCGCGCTCCGGAGGGTGACGTGGAGACCATGACCAGGATTCGCACGCTGCAGGCGGCGCCGCGGGATTTCGCGCCCGGCATCCTCCGGCTGCAGGCCGCGCCGCCCTCGCCGCTCCCGCGGCTCGTGCTGTGGTGCCTGCTCGCGCTGGTCGCGATCACGCTCGCGTGGTCCGCGTTCGGTCGCCTGGACATCATTGCGGTCGCGCACGGCCGGATCGTGCCGCAGAGCTATCTGCAGATCGTGCAGCCCGCCGAGTCGGGTATCGTCAAGGAACTGCTGGTGCGGGAGGGCGATCGCGTGGGTGCCGGCCAGGTGCTCGCGCGCATGGACAAGCGGTTCTCGGAGGCCGACCGCCAGGCGCTCAAGAGCGAGCTCGCGCTGCGCAGTCTGCAGCTGCGGCGGATCGACGCGGAGCTCGGCGGTACGGCGCTCGCGGCGAAGGGGGACGATCCAGCGGAGCTGTTCGGGCAGGTGGAGGCGCAGTTCCGGGCGCGGCGCCAGGCCTACCTCGACTCGCTCGAGACCGAGCGCGCGACGCTCGCGAAGGCGGAGCAGGACCTGCGCGCGGCGCGCGAGGTCGAGGCGAAGCTGAGCAAGCAGCTGCCGATCTACCGCGAGCAGGAGGCGGCGTTCGACAAGCTGACGCGCGAGGGGTACGCCGGCCGGCTGCTGTTCCTGGAGAAGCAGCGCGACCGGATCGAGAAGGAGCAGGACCTCAAGGCGCAGCAGTTCGCGATCCAGAGCCTGAGCGCGAGCGTCGAGCCACGAGCTGCTCGAGCTCAGGGCGCCGCAGGACGGGATCGTGAAGGATCTCGCCACGCACACCGTCGGCAGCGTGCTGCAGCCCGGCACCGTGCTGATGACGCTCGTTCCGACCGCCGACCCGATGCAGGCCGAAGTGTGGGTGACGCACGACGACGCCGGGTTCGTGGGCGCCGGCCGCAGCGCGAAGCTGAAGCTCGCGACCTACCCGTTCCAGAAGTACGGCATGCTCGACGGGACGGTGCAGCGGATCAGCCCCGACGCGAGCGATGCGGCCGACGGGCGCGGGGAGCGCAGGTCCGGTGCCGGAGAGGGCACGGGGATCGGATCGGGCTATCGCACGCTCGTGTCGCTCGCGGCGCCGTACCTGGAGGCCGAAGGCAAGCGCTATCCGCTCTCCCCCGGCATGCAGGTCACCGCGGAGATCAACCTCGGCACCCGCACCGTGCTCGAGTACGTCCTGTCACCGGTGCAGCGGACCCTGCACGAAGCGGGCCGCGAACGCTAGGCCCGCCGCGCCGCGGCCGCACGATTCGAGCCGCGGCCGCGGACGCGGTCAGCCGGGAACCGGCCCGGCCGACGCTCCGCCGTGTGCGAAGGCGTGCTGCCAGGAGGAGACGCGCAGCCTGCCGCTTCCATCGTCGATGCCCGCGCATGGAGCCGTTGCGCGGATATGGCGACAACAGCGACCGACCGAGCGCGCGCCTCGCACGCTGGATCCCGCCGAGCCGGGGCATATAATCGACGCCCCCCGGAACAACCGCCAGGCCCGCTCATGGACGAAGGCTTTCGCAAGGCAGCGCTCGACTACCACCGCGTTCCCCGCCCGGGCAAGATCGCAGTCACCGCGACCAAGGGGCTGGTGAACCAGCGTGACCTGGCGCTCGCCTATTCGCCGGGCGTGGCCGCGGCGTGCGAGGAGATCAAGCGCGATCCGGCCGAAGCGGCGACGCTCACGTCCCGCGCCAACCTCGTCGCGGTCATCACCAACGGCACCGCCGTCCTCGGCCTGGGCAACATAGGCCCGCTCGCCGGCAAGCCGGTGATGGAGGGCAAAGGGGTCCTGTTCAAGAAGTTCGCTGGCATCGACGTGTTCGACCTCGAGATCGCCGAGCTCGATTCCGACCGGCTGGTCGAGATCGTGGCGGCGCTCGAGCCGACCTTCGGCGGCATCAACCTCGAAGACATCAAGTCGCCGGAGTGCTTCGAGATCGAGCGCAAGCTGCGCGCGCGCATGAAGATCCCGGTGTTTCACGACGACCAGCACGGAACCGCGATCATCGTCGGGGCGACGATC
>JAGVSZ010000037.1 GCA_019137045.1 Betaproteobacteria bacterium | reverse complement strand
AGCTCGCGCTGGCGCTCGACGTTGTACCCGACCACCCACTGGTTCCAGTAGTTCGCCAGCGCCTCCCAGTTGTAGCGCAGCGACCGCAGCCACGAGAGGTCGGCGCGCCCGAGCAGCGGCAGCGGGTCGGTGCGCGGCACCGCCGCGGCGAGCCCCGACTCGACGCGCACCGGCACCGCGGCCGCGGTCGGGTCGACGCGCACCCAGCCGTCGGTCGCGGTCCACGCCTCCGCCCACGCGTGCGCGTCGGACTGGCGCACCACCAGGTAGCCGTCGACCGGGTTCACCTCGCCGCCCTGGTAGCCGGTGACCACGCGCGCCGGCACGCCCGCCGCGCGCATCAGGAACACGAACGCGGAGGCGAAGTGCTCGCAGAAGCCGCTCCGGGTCTCGAACAGGAACTCGTCGACCGAGTCGCGGCCGAGGGGCGGCGGCGCGAGCGTGTACTGGAGGCCGGCGCGGCGGAAGTGATCGACCGCCCGCGCCAGGATGCGCTCGCCGGACGCCCCCTCGCGCCGCCAGCTCTGCGCCAGCGCGCGCGCGCGCGGATTGAACTCGGGCGGGAGCTGGAGCGCGGCGTTCAGCTCGTCGGCGGTCGCGCCGCCGCGCGCGCGGTACTCGAGGAACGAGCTCGTCTCGTAGCGCACGCGCTGCCGCACCGGCCGGCGCGCGAGCAGCTGGAAATCGCCGGTCGCGATCGCGCCCGGCGGGACCTTGGCCGGCAGGTCGAGGGCGAAGAGCCAGCCGCGCTCGTGCGGCTCGAGGGTCACCGCGTAGTAGAGCGGCCTGCCGCGCGCCTCGAACTGCGCGTGGTCGGACACGTTGACGTTGCCCGCGCGCCAGGTGCGGCCGTCGAATTGCCAGAACACCGGGCCGCGCCAGTAGAGCTGCCGGCGGTCGGGCGGGGCGCCGTCGAACTTGGCGCGGAACGCGATCGCGTCGGACTGCGACAGGAACGAGATGCTCCCGGGCGCCATCGAGTCGGACAGGCCGGTGGTGCCGCTGAACGCGTCCGCGGGCACGCCCCACAGCGGGCCGGTGACGCGCGGGAACAGGAAGAACAGGATCACCATCACCGGCACGCTCTGGGCGAGCAGCAGGCCCGCGACGCGCGCGCTCTCGCGCAACGGGCGGCGCAGGCCGTTGAACGCGACCAGCGCGGTGGTGAGCACCAGCACGGTGGCGAGCATCAGCGCGGCGGTGGCGATCGTCTGGCTGTAGAAGAAGTTGGTGAGCGCGAGGAAGTAGCTGAGGAACGTCACCACCACCGCGTCGCGGTGGGTGCGCGTCTCGAGCAGCTTGAGCGCGAGGAACAGCACCAGCAGCGTCACGCCGGCGTCGCGGCCGAACACGGTGCGGTGCGTGAGGTACACCCCGCCCAGCCCGACGATGACGAGCAGCAGCAGCAGCCACCGGCGCGGCAGGATCTCGTTGCGCCATTGCGCCCAGCCGCGCCAGGCGAGCATCGCCGCGGCGAGCATGGTGACCCACCACGGCAGGCGCGGGCCGTGCGGGGCGGCGGCGAGCAGGCACCCCGCGAGCAGCGTGAGCACCGGGTAGAACGGCAGCGGGTCGTTGCGCACGGCGGCCATGGCGTCAGGCGCGGCGCGCATCGAAGAGGGCGAGCGCCTTCAGGCAGGCGTCGCGGTGCGTCGCGCCGAGCCCCGGCTCGAGCACCGTGCCCGGCAGGCGCAGGCCGTACGCGACGTTCACCTCCTCGGCCGCGAGCACCTGGTGGGTGAGCAGCGACAGCCGCGTCTCGACGCCCGCGGCGCCGGGGAGCCGGTCCCAGTCGAGCCAGAGCTCGAACGCGCCGTGGCCGACGAACACCTTCGTGAGGAGCGTCTCGCCGCGCGCGGCGGCCTTCCACGCGATGTGGCGCGGCGAATCGCTCGGCTGGTAGGGGCGCAGGCCCCAGTAGTCGTCGTTGCCGGTGCCGCCGACCGCCGCGTCGCCGCGCTCGGGCATCGCGACCGGGGCGGGCAGCGCGCACTCGAGCGGGCGCGGGTAGACGAGCGCCTGCGCGTCGGGCAGGAGGTAGCTCCAGGCGCGCAGCAGGCCGACCGGATAGCGCGTCTCGATCGTCACGCGCGGCACGCGGCACCAGCCGCGCGCGGTCGCCGGCAGCGGGAGCACGACCGTCGCGCCGGCGTGCGCCGGCACGTCGCACGCCCCGCGCGCGGCGCCGCAGCGCGCCTCGATCGAGACGCGGTCGAACGGGGCCGGGTTGTCGCAGTGCAGGTGGAAGCGCACCGTGCCGCCCACGAAGGCCGGCTCCGCCCGGCCCGGGCTCACGCGGAGGTGCGCGAGGTTGCGGAAGGTGTGCAGGATCGACACCACGCCCACGCCGGCGAGGAGGAAGGTGAGGATGTACCCGAGCGAGAGCTGGTAGTTGATCGAGCCGGTGAGCATCAGCGCCAGCGCGAGCCCGAAGGTGTAGCCGTGGCGCGTGGGCAGGATGTACACGCGCCGCTGCGACAGCACCACCGGGCCCGCCTCGCGCGCCGCGCGGCCGGAGAGGAGGCGCCAGAACTGGAAGAGTTCCGAGCGCTGGAACAGGCGGTCGAGGGTGCTCATCGTGCCCGGGCGCGCGGCCGAACCGGGGAGCGATCCTGCGGGTGCACGGGTCGAGCGGGCGCGCGCGGGCGGTGAGCCGCTACGGCACCGGGACGGCCTCGAGCACGCCGAACGCGATGTCGGAGCCGGACCGCTTCACGCCGTTGATGACCGGATGCAGGCGATGGGTGGCCACGCCGGGGAGCACCGCCTGCACGTCCTCGGGCAGCGCGTGGTCGCGCCCGTCGATCAGCGCCCAGGCGCGGGTGCACGCGGTGAGCGCGAGCGCGGCGCGCGGCGAGAGCCCGGTGACGAACTCCGGCGAGCGCCGCGTGTGCTCGACCAGCGCCTGGACGTAGTCGAACAGCGCGCCCGATACGTGCACGCGCTTCACCAGGTGCTGCAGCTCGACCAGCTCGCCGGGGGTGAGGCAGGGCTCGAGGGTGGCGATCATGTCGCGCCGCTCGATGCCCTGCAGCAGCGCGCGCTCGGCCTCGCGGTCGGGGTAGCCGAGCTCGATCCTCATCTGGAAGCGGTCGAGCTGCGACTCGGGCAGCGGGAAGGTGCCCACCTGGTGCGACGGGTTCTGCGTCGCGACCACGAAGAACGGCTCCGGCAGGCGCCGCGTCTCGCCCTCGGCGGTCACCTGGTGCTCCTCCATCGCCTCGAGCAGCGCCGACTGCGTCTTCGGCGTGGCGCGGTTCACCTCGTCGGCGAGGATGAGCTGCGAGAAGATCGGGCCGGGGTGGAACTTGAAGTCGCTCGCGTCGCGGTCGTAGACCGACACGCCGATGATGTCCGCCGGCAGCATGTCGGAGGTGAACTGGATGCGGTGGAACGCGAGCCCGAGCGAGCGCGCGAGCACGTGCGCGAGCGTGGTCTTGCCCACCCCGGGGAGATCCTCGATGAGGAGGTGCCCGCGCGCGAGCATGCACGCGAGCGCCATCCTGATCTGGTGCTCCTTGCCGAGGATGACCCGGCCGACCTGGGTGATGACGCGTTGGAGCGCGGCTGCCATGCTGGAGGGTAGTCCGAAGCCCGTTAGTTTATGCGCCCTTACGCTATGATTTCCACGGCGGCACCGGAGGATTGAGGAAAATATGGCAACCGCGTTCATCACCCATTCCGCGTGCCTCCGGCACGACATGGGGAGCCATCACCCGGAGTGCCCCGCGCGCCTCGCGGCGATCGAGGACCAGCTCATCGCCTCCGGCCTCTTCCAGTTCCTCGAGCCGCACGAGGCGCCGCTCGCCACCGAGGCGCAGCTCGCGCGCGCGCACCCGGCGCACCACATCGAGACGATCCGCTCGTCGGCGCCGGAGCGCGGCATCGTGCACCTCGACCCGGACACCGCGATGAGCCCCGGCACCTGGGAGGCGGCGCTGCGCGCGGCGGGCGCGGCGGTGCTCGCGACCGACCTCGTCCTCGGCGGCCGGGTCGAGAACGCGTTCTGCAGCGTGCGCCCGCCCGGGCATCATGCCACGCGCGACCGCGCCATGGGGTTCTGCTTCTTCAACAACGTCGCGGTGGCCGCCCTGCACGCGCTCGAGCACCATGGGCTGGAGCGCGTGGCGGTGATCGACTTCGACGTGCACCACGGCAACGGCACCGAGGACATCTTCGCCGGCGACGAGCGCGTGCTCATGGCGGGCACCTTCCAGCACCCGTTCTACCCGTACAGCGGCGCCGACCACCCCGCGCGCAACATGGTGAACGTCCCGCTTCCGGCGGGCACCGGCAGCGCCGGCTTTCGCGAGGCGGTGAGCGCGCGCTGGCTGCCGGCGCTGCGGGCCTTCGCCCCGCAGATGGTGTTCATCTCCGCCGGCTTCGACGCGCACCTCGAGGACGACATGGCGATGCTGCGCCTCGTCGACCAGGACTACGGCTGGGTCACGCGCGAGGTCAAGGCGGTGGTCGACCGCACCGGCGCGGGCCGGATCGTGTCGGTGCTGGAGGGCGGCTACGAGCTGTCGGCGCTCGGCCGCAGCGTGGTGCACCATCTGCGCGTGCTCGGCGGCCTCGACGGCTGAGCTGCGGGGCTAGGCGGGCACCGCGGGCACCGCGGGCGCCCGCGCCGCGTACGCGCGCAGCGCCTCGGCCACGCCGGCGACCGCGGCGGGCGCGAGGTCGGGCGGCCGCACCACGAACGCCTCGTCGAGGCGCGCGTAGTTGCGCAGCGTGGAGCGCCGGTACGCGGGGTCGTAGTGCGCCGTCAGGAGCGCTTCGACCAGGCCCGCCCAGTCGCCGCGGTCGGCGTGCGCCCGCCATGCGTCCACCGTCGCGCGGCCGTGGAGCCCCGACAGGCAATCGAGCTGCGCCTTCAGCGCGACCGGATCGGCGAGGAAGTGGCGATACTCCGCGATCAGGAACGCCACCCGCGCGGCGAGCGGCGCCTCGATGCGCACGCAGTCCGCCGCGCGCATCGTCGCGAGCAGCGCATCGGGCACCTGCAGCTGCCCGATCTTCTTGCTCTCCGCCTCGATGAACACCGGCGCCGCCGGGTCCATCCGCCGCAGCGCGTCCCACAGCAGCGTCTCGAAACGCTTCTGCGCCGGCTGCGGGGTGCCGGGCAGAGCGCCGAGCACCGAGCCGCGGTGGCACGCGAGCCGCTCGAGGTCGAGCACCTGCGCGCCGCGCGCGGCGAGCGCCTCGAGCACGCGGCTCTTCGCGCTGCCGGTCTCGCCGCAGAGCACGACGTAGCGGAAGGCGCGCGGCAGGGTTTCGAGCGCCGTCACGACCGCGCGGCGGAACGCCTTGTAGCCGCCCTCGAGCTGCGCGGCCTGCCAGCCGACCTCGCGCAGCACGTGCGTCAGCGCCCCCGAGCGCTTGCCGCCGCGCCAGCAGTACACGAGCGGCCGCCAGCCGCGCGCGCGCCCGGCGAACGCCCCCTCGAGGTGGCGCGCGATGTTGCGCGCGACCAGCGCCGCGCCGCGGCGCTTGGCGTCGAACGGCGAGACCTGCTTGTAGAGCGCGCCGACCTCGGCGCGCTCGGCGTCGTCGAGCACCGGGCAGTTGCGCGCGCCGGGCACGTGGTCCTCGGCGTACTCGGCGGGCGAGCGCACGTCGATCACCTCGTCGAAGAGGTCGATCTCGCTCGTCTTTGCGCAATCCGGGAAACGCACGCGCTCGCACCCTGTTGTGGCACACTCGCCCGGCCGGTCGGTTGCGACCCGGGCCGCGCGACGAATTCTACCGTCCCGGTCCGCCGCGAACCCAGGAGAAGCCCCCCATGAACGCCCCCACCGAGCTCGTGCGCCTCACCCAGTTCAGCCACGGCGGCGGCTGCGGCTGCAAGATCGCCCCGGCCGTCCTGACCGAGATCCTGGCGCAGGCTCCGGCGCGCGCCGTCCCGCAGGCGCTGCTGGTGGGCATCGAGTCGAGCGACGACGCCGCGGTGTACAAGCTGAACGACTCGCAGGCGATCGTGGCGACCACCGACTTCTTCACCCCGATCGTCGACGACCCGTACGACTTCGGCCGCATCGCGGCGACCAACGCCATCTCCGACATCTACGCGATGGGCGCCCAGCCGCTCTTCGCGCTCGCGGTGGTCGGGATGCCGCTCGAGAAGCTGCCGGTCGACGCGATCCAGCGCATCCTGGCCGGCGGCGAAGCGGTGTGTGCGGCGGCCGGCATCCCGATCGCGGGCGGGCACTCGATCGACGTCCTCGAGCCGATCTACGGCTTGGTGGCGCTCGGCCTGGTGCATCCGGACAGGGTGAAGCGCAACGACCGCGCGCAGCCCGGCGACGCGCTCGTGCTCGGCAAGCCGCTCGGCGTCGGCATCCTCTCGGCCGCGCTCAAGAAGGGCGAGCTCTCGCCCGCGGGCTACGCCGAGATGCTGCAGTGGACCACCAAGCTCAACACGCCCGGCGCGCGGCTCGCGGACCTGGACGGCGTGCACGCGCTCACCGACGTGACCGGCTTCGGGCTGGCCGGCCACCTGCTCGAGATCTGCCGCGGCTCGAAGCTCGGCGCGACGGTGCGCTTCGGCGACGTCCCGCTCATCCCCGAGGCGCAGGCCTGGGCCGAGCGCGGCGTCGCGACCGGCGCCTCCGGGCGCAACTGGGCGGGCTACGGCAAGGAGGTTGCGCTGCCCGCCGGGTTCCCGGAGTGGAAACGCAAGCTCCTCACCGATCCCCAGACGAGCGGCGGGCTGCTGGTCGCGTGCGCGCCGGGAGCGGTCGACGCGGTGCTGGCCGAGTTCCGCAGGGACGGCTTCGACGCGGCGCGGCGCATCGGCGAGATGACGGCGGACGGGCCGCGGGTCACCGTCGTCTGAGGACCGGGCGCGCGATGGCGTTCCCGGCCGCGCAAGTCCCGGAGATCGCGGCGGTCATCCAGCTGTCGGTCGCGCCGGTGTTCCTGCTCGCCGGGGTCGGCGCGATCGTCAATGCGATGAGCATGCGCCTCAGCCGGGTGATCGACCGCGCCCGGCAGCTCGAGGGCGACCTGGAGCGCGCCGACGCGCGCCGCGCGGAGCGGATCCACGACGAGCTCGTCACGCTCTCCAGGCGCGCGCGGCTGATCGGTCTCGGCGTCGCGCTCTCGGTGCTGTGCGCGCTGCTCGTGACGGTCCTGCTGATCGCCGCGTTCATCGACGCGTTCCTCGCCGCCGATTTCTCCTACGCGCTCGCGACCATCTTCGTCGCCGCGCTGGGCGCGTTCAGCGCCTCGCTCGTCGTGTTCCTGCGCGAGGTCCTGATGGCGACCGTGAGCCTGCGCATCGGGCCGCACTGACTCAGCGCGCGAGGAGCGGCGCGAGCGCCTTCCACACCGTGTCGAGGATGATCGGCTGCGCCTGCGCGCTCGGGTGGATCTGGTCGGACAGGAAGAGCTCGCGCCGGTCGGCCATGCCCTCGAGGAGGAACGGCACGAAGGCGGTGCGACGTTCGCGCGCCACCTGCGCGAACGCCTGCTGGAACGCCTGGTTGTACTTCGCGCCGTAGTTCGGCGGCATGCGCATGCCGGCGACGAGCACGCGCGCCTTGTGCGCCTGCGCCGCCGCGACCATGCCCTCGAGGTTCGCCTTGATCTCGGCGACGGGCAGTCCGCGCAGGCCGTCGTTGGCGCCGAGCGCGAGGATCACGACGTCGGGCCGGACGCGCGCGAGCTCCGCTTCGATGCGCGCGCGCCCGCCGCTCGTCGTTTCGCCGGAGATGCTCGCATTCACGACGCTATAATCGAGCTTGCGCTGCGCGAGCCTTTGCGCGAGCAGGGTCACCCAGCCCTCCTGGCGGCCGATGCCGTACGCGGCCGACAGGCTGTCGCCGAAGACGAGGATCGTTCCCGCCGCAGCCGCGGCGCTCCAGGTGGTCGCGAGAGCGAAGAGCAGAATTCTCAGCATGTCCGTCAATGACCCGCAGCCGATCGTCGCGGCGCGCGGCCTGGGCAAGAGCGTGCGGCTCTCCGAGGCCGACGGGGCCGCGACGCTCGCGATTCTGCAGGATATCGACCTCGCGGTCATGCCCGGCGAGGCGGTGGCGATCCTCGGCGCCTCGGGCTCGGGCAAGTCGACGCTGCTCGGGCTCCTCGCCGGCCTGGACACCCCCACCGCGGGCAGCGTCCGCCTCGACGGCGAGGAGCTCTTCGCGCTCGACGAGGACGCGCGCGCCGGGTTGCGCAAGCGCCTGGTCGGGTTCGTGTTCCAGTCGTTCCAGTTGCTCGCGCCGCTGAACGCGCTGGAGAACGTGATGCTGCCGCTCGAGCTCGCCGGCGATCCCGACGCGGGGCGCAAGGCGCGCGAGATGCTGGAGCGCGTGGGCCTCGGCGCGCGCCTCAGGCACTACCCGAAGACGCTGTCCGGCGGCGAGCAGCAGCGCGTCGCGCTGGCGCGGGCGTTCGTGATGCGGCCGAAGCTCCTGCTCGCGGACGAGCCGACCGGCAACCTCGACGCGGCCACCGGCGCCGACGTCATCGACCTCATCTTCCGCCTCAACCGCGAGGAGGGGACGACGCTCGTGCTCGTCACGCACGACGAGGCGCTCGCGCGCCGCTGCGCGCGGCAGGTCCGGCTCGCGGGAGGGCGCATTCAATGAGCTACCTGGAGGATCCGCGCGTCCTGTTCGCCGCCGAGCGCACGCTGCTCGCCTGGGTGCGCACGAGCGTGACGCTGATGGGCCTCGGCTTCGTGGTCGCGCGCTTCGGCGTGTTCCTGGCCGCGATCCGGGGCCTGTCCGCCCCGGCCGGCCACCCCGGCCTGTCGGCGTGGATCGGGATCGCCTTCGTCGTGCTCGCGACGCTCGTGCTGGCGGTCGCGGTGCGCCAGCACGCGCGCTTCCTGCGCACGCTCGGCCCGCGCGAGGTGCCGGCGGGCTACGGCACGTGGCTGCCGCTCCTCACCGCGGGCGCGCTCGCGCTGACCGGCGGCCTGCTCGCGCTCTACCTGCTGCTCGAGACGGGGGCGTGAGGTGCTGAAGCTCGCGTGGCGGATGCTCGGGCGGGATTGGCGGGGCGCACCGCAGGGCGGAGCAGGGGCCCCGTCCGTTGCGGACGGGGATGCGACCCCGGAGGTGCGCGTGGGC
>JAGVSZ010000346.1 GCA_019137045.1 Betaproteobacteria bacterium | reverse complement strand
GCCGCCGCCCGGCGCGGACGCGCCGCGCCGCTACGAGACGCTGCTCACCGAGCGCGAGCTCGCGCGCTGGCTCGCGCGCATCGCGGCGGCGGAGATCGCGTGCATCGACACGGAGACCACCTCGCTCGACCCGTTCGCCGCCGAGCTGGTCGGCGTGTCGTTCGCGCTGGAGCCCGGTCGCGCCGCGTACCTGCCGCTCGCGCACCGCTACCCGGACGCGCCGGACCAGGTCGGGCGCGCGCGCGCGCTCGAGCTCCTGCGACCGTGGCTCGAGGACCCGGCGCGCCGCAAGGTCGGGCAGAACCTGAAGTACGACCAGCACGTGCTGGCGAACCACGGCGTGCGCCTGGCGGGCGTCGCGCACGACACGCTCCTCCAGTCCTACGTGCTGGAGAGCCACGCGCGCCACGACATGGACAGCCTGGCCCAGCGCCACCTCGGCCTGAAGACGATCACCTACGACGAGGTGACCGGCAAGGGCGCGCAGCGCATCGGCTTCGACGAGGTGAGCGTGGAGCGCGCGACCGAGTACGCGGCCGAGGATGCGGACGTCACGCTGCGGCTGCACCGCGCGCTCCATCCGCGCATCGCGGCCGACCCGAAGCTGCGCTACGTGTACGAGTCGATCGAGATGCCGGTGCGCGAGGTGCTGTTCCGCATGGAGCGCAACGGCGTCCTGGTGGACGCGCGGCTCCTGGAGCGGCAGGGCCACGAGCTCGGGCAGAAGATGCTCGCGCTCGAGCAGAAGGCGCACGCCGAGGCCGGGCAGCCGTTCAACCTCAACTCGCCCAAGCAGATCGGCGAGATCTTCTTCGAGCGCCTGAAGCTGCCGGTGGTGAAGAAGACCGCGACCGGCGCGCCCTCGACCGACGAGGACGTCCTCGAGAAGCTCGCGCTCGACTATCCGCTGCCCAAGACGCTGCTCGAGTACCGCGGCGTGGCGAAGCTCAAGTCCACCTACGCCGACAAGCTGCCGCGCATGGTCAACCCGGGCACCGGGCGCGTGCACACGAACTACGGGCAGGCGACCGCGGTCACCGGCCGGCTGTCCTCCAACGATCCCAACCTGCAGAACATCCCGGCGCGCACCGCCGAGGGGCGGCGCATCCGCGAGGCGTTCGTCGCCCCGCCGGGGCACGCGATCGTGTCGGCCGACTACTCGCAGATCGAGCTGCGCATCATGGCGCACATCTCCGGCGACCAGGGGCTGCTCGAGGCGTTCGCGCGCGGCGAGGACATCCACCGCGCCACCGCGGCGGAGATCTTCGGCCGCAGCGCGCGCGAGGTCACGGCCGAGGAGCGGCGCTACGCGAAGGTGATCAACTTCGGGCTGATCTACGGCATGAGCGCCTTCGGCCTCGCCCAGCAGCTCGGGCTCGAGCGCGCGACCGCGCAGGCGTACATCGACAGCTACTTCGCGCGCTATCCGGGCGTCGCGCGCTACATGGAGGCCACGCGCCAGTCGGCGCGCGAGCTCGGCTACGTCGAGACGGTGTTCGGGCGGCGGCTCTGGCTGCCGGAGATCCGCGCTGCAAACCAGGCGCGCCGCGCGGGCGCCGAGCGCGCGGCGATCAACGCGCCGATGCAGGGCACCGCGGCCGACCTCATCAAGCTCGCGATGATCGCGGTGCAGGACTGGCTCGACGCCGGGCACCTCGGGACGCGGCTCGTCATGCAGGTGCACGACGAGCTGGTGCTCGAAGTGCCGGAGCCGGAGCTGAAGCGCGTGAAGCAGGCGCTGCCCGGGCTGATGACGGGGGTCGCGACGCTGCGCGTGCCGCTGGTGGTGGACGTGGGCGCGGGGCGCAACTGGGACGAGGCGCACTAGCGCCCCGGCGGCGCGCTACTTCCCGAGCAGCCCGAAGACCTTCTGCGCCATCCCGGTCGCCGCGCCGACCGGGTCCTTGCGGATCGCGCGCTCCTGCTCGGCGATGACGAGGAAGAGCCCGTCGAGCGCCTTGCGCGTCACGTAGTTGTCGATGTTCGCGTCCTCCTGCTTCACCAGGCCGAGGCTCGCGGCCTGCCCGGCGAGCTGGTTGTACTGCTCGGCGAGCTGCACCTTCGCCGTCATCTGCTTGACGATCGGCAGGAAGCGCTGCGTGAGCTGCGCCGAGGTCGTGCGCCGGAAGTACTGCGTCGCCGCGTCGTCGCCGCCGGTGAGGACGCCCTTCGCGTCCTGGACGCTCATCTTCCTGACCGACTCGACCAGGATCGGCGTCGCTTCCCTGACCGCCATCTCGGCCGCGCGGTTCATGCTGACGACCAGCTCGTCGGCCTGCTTGCCCATGCCGAGCATGCGCAGGCCGCTCTCGATCCGCTTGATCGAATCGGGCAGCGGGATCTTCACCTTGGCGTTGCCGAGAAAGCCGTCGGCCGCCCCGAGCTGGTCCATCGCCTTGCCCGCGCTCTGGGCGAGCGCGTCCTTCAGCCCGGCGACGGCGTCGCGGTTGGACAGGCTCGCCAGGGACTGGGCGAGCGCCTGCGCGCCCGAGCCCAGCGCGGCGAGCGCGCCGAGGCCGATCAGCGCGGCGCGGATCACCGCGTCCCCTGCCGGCTGGCGCCGTGGTGGGCGAAGCGCTCGGAGGGCGCCGGCTCCGCCAGCAGCGGCTCGAGCAGCGCGGCGAGCTTCTCGGGCGCGATCGTGCCCGAGATCCGGTGGCGGAGCACCCCGGCGCGGTCCACCACGTAGTAGGTCGGGGTCGTGCTCACGCGCCCGAACCGGTCGAAGAAGGCGTCGCTGCGCATCCCCACCGCCATCGTGTAGCCGCGCTTGCGCCAGAACTCGCGCACCTCGCTCTCGCGCTCGTCGATCGAGAGCGCGAGCACCTCGAGTCCCCGCCCGCGCCGCGCCGCGTACAGGTTCTGGATGTCGGGGAGCTGCATGCGCGCCGCCGGGCTCCAGGTGGCCCAGATCATCGTCAGCACGACCTTGCCGCGCACGTCGCTCGCCTTCACCAGCTTGCCGTTGAGCAGCCGGATGTCGAGCTCCGGCGCCGGGTCGCCGAGCTGCGGGGCGGCGAGCGCCGATCCGAGCGCGAGGGCGAGGAGCCCCGCCGCGAGCACGGCGATCCGCCCCCAGCGGCGAACGACGCTCATCGCACCCGCCCGCTCGCGCCCATGCGCCGCCTCAGACCACGCCCGCGCGATGGGCCTGCCGGTCCGCGTGATAGCTCGAGCGCACGAGCGGGCCGACCGCCGCGTGGCTGAAGCCCAGCGCCTGCGCCGCGCGCTCGAACGCCGCGAACGCGTCCGGGTGCGCATACCGCGCGACCGGCAGGTGGTGCGCCGAGGGCGCGAGGTACTGGCCGAGCGTGAGCATGTCGACGCCGTGCGCGCGCAGGTCGCGCATCACCGCCAGGATCTCCTCGTCGGTCTCGCCCAGGCCGACCATCAGGCCCGATTTCGTCGGCACCGCGGGGCGGCGGGTCTTGAACTCCCGCAGCAGCCGCAGCGAATGCGCGTAGTCCGCGCCGGGACGGGCCTGCCGGTACAGGCGCGGCACCGTCTCGAGGTTGTGGTTCATCACGTCCGGGGGCGCGGCTTCGAGCACGTCCAGGGCCCGCTCCAGCCGTCCGCGGAAGTCGGGCACGAGGATTTCGATCGCCGTGGCGGGCGAATGTTCCCGCACCGCGCGGATGCAGTCGACGAAATGCCGCGCGCCGCCGTCGCGCAGGTCGTCGCGGTCGACGCTGGTGATCACGACGTACCGCAGCCGCAGCGCGGCGACGGTCCGCGCGAGGTTGACCGGCTCCTCCGGGTCGAGCGGGTCGGGGCGGCCGTGCCCGACGTCGCAGAACGGGCAGCGGCGCGTGCACTTGTCGCCCATGATCATGAAGGTCGCGGTGCCCTGGCCGAAGCACTCGCCGATGTTGGGGCAGGCGGCCTCCTCGCAGACCGTGTGCAGCCGGTGCGCGCGCAGGATGCGCTTGATGTCGTGGAAGCGCGACCCGGGGCCCGGCGCCTTCACCCGGATCCACTCGGGCTTGGGCAGCGGCGCCGCCGGGACGATCTTGACCGGGATGCGGGCCGTCTTGGCCGCGCCCTTCTGCTTGTCCCCCAGCTTGTCGCCGACCGGGTCCATCCGCCGCGAGTCTACCCCTTGCCCGGCTGGTAGTCGGCCCAGAAGTTGCCTATCGCCAGCGCGTCGATGCGGTTGTCGACCAGCGCCTGGGCGGCCTCGCGCGGCTGGCACACGATCGGCTCCTCGTGCACGTTGAAGCTCGTGTTCAGCACCAGCGGGATGCCCGAGAGCTGGCGATAGCGGTCGATCACGCGCCAGTAGAGCGGGTTGCGGTCCTTGCGCACGAGCTGCGGCCGCGCGGTCCCGTCGACGTGCACGACCGCGGGCACCCGGTCGTGCCAGTGCTTCTTCACGTCGTAGGTGATGGTCATGAACTCGGCCGCGTGCCGGCCGGGCCCGACGTCGTCGAAGAGCTCGTCGGCGTACTCGGCGAGCACGCTCGGCGCGAACGGCATGAACTCGGTGCGGTCGAGGCGGTCGTTCAGGATGCGGTTGATGTTCGCGTCGGTCGCGCGCGCGATCATCGAGCGGTTGCCGAGCGCGCGCGGGCCGAACTCCATGCGGCCCTGGAACCAGCCGACCACCACGCCGCGGTGGATCGCCTGCGCGGTGCGCTCGACCAGGGCGTCGTCGTCGAGCCGCTCGTACTGGACGCCGCGGCGCTCGAGCTCGGCCCGGATCTCCTCGTTCGAGTATCCCGGCCCGAGGTAGACGTCGCGCAGCGCGTGCGCCGCGCGCGCCACGTAGCCGGGCTCCAGCCTGTCGAGCGCCATCAGCGCCGCGCCGACGCTGTTGCCGGTGTCGGACATGCCGGGGAACACGAACAGCGCGTCCACCTCGGGCAGCGCGGCGATGCGCTGGTTGAGCTTCACGTTGGCGAACACGCCGCCGTTGACCGCGAGACGCTTCTGGCCGGTCGCGCGCATGAAGTTGCGCACCAGTCCGACGATCGTCTCCTCGAACACCGCCTGCGCCGCCGCCGCCACGTTCTCGCGCGAGTGGCCGCGGATCGCCTCGGCGATGTAGGCCTTGCGCTTGTCGATCGCGCGCTCGAGGCCGGTGAAGTCCGAGTCGAAGCCGTTGCCGTCGGCCGACAGCCGCAGCGCGCGCTTGAACGCGTCGTGCAGCGGGCGCGGGTCGCCGAAGGCGGCGAGCCCCAGCACCTTGCCCTCGTGCCGCAGCGGGCGGAAGCCGAGCAGCTCGGTGACGTCCATGTAGAAGAAGCCGGACGAGGTCCCGGGCGCGTCCGAGAGGTGCAGGCAGCGCAGGCGGCCGTCCGCGTACACGCTCGAGGTGTGATGCATCCCGAGGTCGCCCTCGCCGTCGAGGGTCACGACGGCGGCCTCGCCGAACCCGCTGTAGAAGGCGGCGCTCGCGGCGTGGGTCAGGTGATGGTCGACGAAGTGGATCTGCGTCTCGGGGCGGAAGCCCTCGCCCTCGAGGAACAGGCCGCGGCGGAAGTAGTCGTCGAACTGCCGGTCCGGCGCGACGTCGCGGATGTGGCGCAGCACCTCGTTCAGGAAGTACTGCGTCTCCTTGCGCCGGCCGGTGAGCTTCTTGGCCGCGCGCGAGAGCCGGCGCTCCACTTCCTTGCGCAGCGTCGTGCGCCGGCAATAGCGCTCGGGGACGTGGTTGTAGGTCATCGCGACGTGGTCGACGTCGCTGCGCTTCGCGCCCGCCATCGCCAGCACCGCGTCGATCGCGCGCCCGGGCAGGCGGTTGCCGTCGGTCTTGATGCGCGAGAGGCGCTCCTCCGAGATGGCGGCGACCAGCTCCCCGTCCCGGAACGCGCAGGCGGAGGCGTCGTGCGAGGAACAGATGCCGAGGACGAGTGCCAAGATCTCCCTCCCAGATGGTCAGTGCGCGTCCGCGCCGAGCGCGCGCGCGAGCGCAGCCGCGAGCGCCGCGCCCGCCTCGGCGGGCGACAGCCGCACGCCGAGGTCCGCGAGCTGCGTCACCGCCAGCCCCTCGTAGCCGCACGGGTTGATGTCGCGGAACGGCGCGAGATCCATGTCCACGTTCAGCGCGAGCCCGTGGTAGGTGCAGCCGCCGCGCACCCGCAGCCCGAGCGCGGCGAGCTTCGCGTCGCGCACATAGACGCCCGGCGCGCCGGCCCTGCGCGCGCCCTCGATGCCGTGCCCGGCGAGGAGGTCGATCACCGACTGCTCGAGCAGCCACACCAGCCGCCTGACGGCGAGCCCGCGCCGGCGCAGATCGAGGAGCGCGTACGCGACGACCTGTCCGGGGCCGTGATAGGTGATCTGCCCGCCGCGATCGGCCCGCACCACGGGAATCGCGTTCGCGCGCAGCAGGTGCTCGGGCCTGCCCGCCTGGCCGAGCGTGTAGACCGGCGGGTGCTCGAGCAGCCACAGCTCGTCGGGCGTCTCCGCGGTGCGCCGCGCGGTGAACGCGCGCATCGCGTCGTAGGCTTCCGCGTACGCCGTCCGGCCCATGCGGCGCAGCGCGAGCGGCGCAGCGGGCACGCGACGCGCTGCGCCGGGCACGATCGGGGCAGGCGCTGCCTGCGGCATCGGCGCCATCCTAGAGCACCATCGTGACCATCGGGTGGTCGCAGAGCTCGCGGTACAACGCGTCGAGCTGCGCGCGCGAGGTGGCGCGGATCGTCAGGGTGAGCGAGAGGTAGTTCGCCTCGCGGCTCGTGCGCATCTCGAGGCTCGCCGGGTCGAAGTCCGGCGCGTGCCGCCGCACGATCTCCACGATCGTCTGGGCGAAGGCCGCCTGGCGCTTCCCCATCACCTTGAGCGGGAAGTCGCAGGGGAAGGCGAGCAGCGCCGGGGCGTCCTGCTCAGCCATCGGCCTGCGCGCGGGCGCGCGCCTTGTAGTCCTGGAAGAGCGCGTGCATGCGCGCGTACAGCGGGCCCGGCCGGCCGCTGCCGACGCGCCGGCCGTCGACCGTGGTGACCGGCAGCACCTCGCGCGCGGACGACGAGAGCCAGACCTCGTCGGCCGCGTACAGCTCCTCGCGCCGCACCTCGCGCGTCGCCACCGGGATCCCGGCCGCGCGCGCGAGCTCGAGCGCGAGGTCGAACGTGATGCCGTGGAGGATCAGGTTGTCCTTCGGCGGGTTGAGGATCACGCCGTCCTTCACCAGGAAGACGTTGCAGGTCGAGGCTTCCTTCACGTTGCCGTCGCGGACCAGGACGGTCTCGGCCGCGCCGGCGTCCTCCGCCTCCTGGCGCAGCAGGCAGTTCGCGAGCAGCGACACCGACTTGATGTCGCAGCGCCGCCAGCGGTAGTCGTCGCGCGTCACCACCGCGACGCCGTTCGCGCGCTGCTCGGGCGTGGGCATCTTGAGCGCGCTCGCCATGACGAACACAGTGGGGCGCACATCGCCCTTGGGGAACTCCTGCGTGCGCGGCGCGACGCCGCGCGTGACCTGCAGGTACACGCTCTGGTCGTCCCAGGCGTTGCGCGCCACGACGCTCTCCAGCAGCGCGGTCCAGCCGGCGGCGTCGAAGGGGCTGGCGATGCGCACCGCGCGCAGGCTGTGCTCGAGCCGCGCGAGGTGCTCGCGCAGGCGGAAGAGGCGGCGGCCGTACGCGGGGATCACCTCGTACACGCCGTCGCCGAAGATGAAGCCGCGGTCGAGCACCGGAATGCGCGCCTCGGCGAGCGGCAGGTACTCGCCGTTCAGGTAGACGATCGGGTCCAAGCCGCCTCCCGCCCGCTCACTCGAGCCACAGGCGCAGGCTGTCCCATGCGCGCCCGACGATGCCGGCGACGCCGACCGTCTCGAGCGCGACGACCGGGTACTCGCCCACCGGCTTGCCGTCGAGCGACACCTTGATCGTGCCGACGCGCTGGCCGGCGCTCACCGGCGCGAGGAGCGGCTGCTCGCTGACGAACTCGGTCTTGAGCTTGGACGCGTCGCCGCGCGGGAGCACGAGCTCGACCGCGGCGGGCGCGCCCGCCTTGACCTCGTTCTGCGCGCCCTTCCAGACGCGCAGGCGGCTCACCTCCTGGTCCTTTTCGTACAGCCGCACGGTCTCGAAGAACTGGAAGCCGTAGTTGAGCAGCTTCTGGCTCTCCTGCGCGCGCAGGCTGTCGGAGTTCGCGCCCAGCACGACCGAGATCAGCCGGCGCGGACCGCGCTTCGCCGATGCGATCAGGCAATAGCCCGCGGCCTCGGTGTAGCCGGTCTTCACGCCGTCGACGTTCGGGTCGAGCCACAGCAGGCGGTTGCGGTTCGGCTGGGTGATGTTGTTGTAGCGGAATTCCCTGGTCGAGTACAGCGTGTAGTAGTCGGGGAAGTCGCGGATCAGCGCGGCGGCGACGAGCGCGAGGTCGCGCGCGGTCGAGTAGTGCTTCGCGTCCGGCCAGCCGGTCGAGTTGGTGAAGCTCGAGTTCTTCATCCCGAGGCGCTGCGCCTCGCGGTTCATCATCTGCGCGAACACCTCCTCGGAGCCGGCGACCAGCTCGGCGAGCGCGATGGTGGCGTCGTTGCCCGACTGCACGATCATCCCGCGCAGCAGCTCGTCGACGGTGACCGGCTTGCGCGGCTCGATGAACATGCGCGAGCCGCCGGCCTTCCACGCGCGCTGCGACACCGGCGCGGTCTGGTCGGGCTGGATCGCCTTCTTCTTCAGCGCGTCGAAAACGATGTACGCGGTCATCAGCTTGGTGAGCGAGGCCGGCTCCACGCGCTCGTCCGCGTTGTGCGCGACGATCGGCTGGCCGTTGGCGAACTCGACGAGCAGGAAGGCGCGGGCGGCGATCGGCGGCGGCGGCGGCGCGTCGGCGCGGGCCTGGACGCAGAGGAAGAGCGGGAGGACAGCGGCAAGAGCAGCGAAGATGCGAACCGGCAGGTGCATTGGGGGCTGCGGAAAAGACGGCGGAGGCGGGGCTTCGATTATAGCGCGCTCCGATGCGGTTCCCCGGGAGCTCGGGGCGCCTTGCGCGTCAGCCGGCGAGCGGGATGAAGCCCGTGCCGCCCGTCACCGCGCCAGAATCTTGATCATCCCGAACAGAATCACAAGCGCCAGAAAACCGTAGGTCACCCATCGCGCCCGCTTGAGCGATCGTCCTGCACGCGCGATCCGG
>JAGVSZ010000046.1 GCA_019137045.1 Betaproteobacteria bacterium | reverse complement strand
GCAGCGCCGCTCACACGCACCCCGACGGGGCCGAGAGCTGGCTGCGCGCGGCGCCGCGCGCAGGCGTCGACCTCGTCGTGCTCGATGCGCTGCGCGCGAGCGCGAGCTACGGCGAGCACGCGGCCTGGGCCGACCGGCTCGAAGCGCTCGAGCGCGCATGGTTCGCGCCCCTCGCTGCGGCGCTCGCGGCGGGACGCGTCGGCATGCTGAGCCTGCACGCCCTCGGCGCCGGCGGCGCGCTCGACGTCGAGGCCACGCGGCAGGACCTGCGCCGCTTCTGGCGCCGCCCGCGGCCGCTCGCCGCGTACGCCGCCTGCGCATGACCGCGGCGGGAACCATCGTCGCGCGCAAGGTGCCGCACGCCGCCGAGCGGACGCTGGCGCAGGCCGGAGTCCATCCGCTCCTCGCGCGCATCTACGCCGCGCGCGGCGTGAGCGCCGCCGCGGACCTCGACTGCGGGCTCGACACGCTGATCCCGCCGGCGCAGCTCAAGAACGCGGACGCGGCCGCGGCGCTGCTCGCCGATCACATCGCGGCGGGGAGAAGGCTGCTCATCGTCGCCGACTACGACTGCGACGGGGCAACCGCCTGCGCGGCCGGCCTGCGCGCGCTCACCGCGTTCGGCGCGCAGGTGGACTTCTTCGTGCCGAACCGGATGGAGATGGGATACGGCCTGTCGCCGCAGGTGGTCGACGTCGTCGCGCCGGCGCGGCCCGACCTGATCATCACCGTCGACAACGGCATCGCCAGCTTCGACGGCATCGCGCACGCGCGCGCGCGCGGGATCGCGACGCTGGTGACCGACCACCACCTCCCGGCCGACGCGCTGCCGGAGGCCGCCTGCATCGTCAACCCGAACCAGCCCGGGTGCCCGTTCCCGAGCAAGTCGATCGCCGGGGTCGGGGTGATGTTCTACGTGCTGCTCGCCCTGCGCGCGGAGCTGCGGCGGCGCGGCGCGTTCGCCGGCCGCGCCGAGCCCAATCTCGCCGAGCTCCTCGACCTCGTGGCCCTGGGCACGGTCGCCGACGTCGTGCGGCTCGACCGCAACAACCGGGTGCTGGTGACGCAGGGGCTCGCGCGCATGCGCGCCGGCCGCCTGCGGCCCGGCCTCGCCGCGCTCTTCAGCGTCGCCGGCCGCGACGCGCGCCGCGCGCGCGCGTTCGATCTCGGGTTCGCCCTCGGCCCGCGCGTCAACGCCGCCGGGCGTCTCGCCGACATGCGCCTCGGCATCGAGGCGCTGGCGACCGACGACTATGCGCGCGCGCTGAACGCCGCGCAGGCGCTCGACCGGCTGAACCGGGAGCGACGCGAGGTCGAGTCGTCGATGCGCGCCGACGCCGAGGCCACGCTCGCGGAGGTCGAGGTCGCGCGGACGGCGAGCATCGTCCTGCACGACGAGCGCTGGCACCCGGGCGTGGTGGGGCTCCTCGCGGGCCGGCTCAAGGACCGCCACCACCGTCCCGCGATCGCGCTCGCGCCGGCCGCCGACGGCGAGCTGCGCGGCTCGGGCCGGTCGATTCCCGGCCTGAACCTGCGCGATGCGCTCGACCTCGTCGCCAAGCGCGCCCCCGGGCTGCTGGTGCGCTTCGGCGGGCACGCGGCCGCGGCCGGGCTCACGCTGCGCGCGGCGGAGGTGGAGCGCTTCCGCGCGCTGTTCGACGCCGCGGTGCGCGAGATGATCGACCCGGCGGCGCTCGCGCGCACCGTCGAGACGGACGGTCCGCTCGAGCGCGGCTACGCGAGCCTCGCCGTCGCGCGCATGCTGGAGGGCGAGGTGTGGGGCCAGGGTTTCGCGGCGCCGCTCTTCGCCGACGAGTTCGCCGTGGAGAGCCAGCGCCTCGTCGGCGCGGGCCACCTGCGCCTGAAGCTCGCGCGCGACGGCGCGCGCTACGACGCGATCGCGTTCGGGCGCACCGAGCCGGTCCCCGCGCGGGTGCGGGCCGCCTACGCGCTCGGGATCGACGAGTGGAACGGCACCGAGGCGCTCGCGCTGCGCGTCGAAGCCTGCGAGCCGGCGCACTGAGAGGAGGATCGCATGGAACGCAAGCGCATCAGCTCAGCCAAGATCCGGGCCGTCGGCTACGACCCGCGCGGCCAGGTGCTGGAGGTCGAGTTCAACGACGGACGCGTCGTCGCCTACCGCGGGGTGTCGCCCGAAGTCCACCGCGGGTTCATGGCCGCGCCGTCCCCGGTGAGCTTCTTCGAGGACAAGATCGCCGACGAGTACCCGTCCCGGCGCGTCTAGGCCGGGGACACCGGGGCAGCGCGCGGGCGGCGGCGCTCGACCCGGCGCGCGGCCCGCTGCGCCGCCCGCCGGGGTCGCGATAAACTCCGCCCCGATTCGAACAACAAGCCCCCGGCCAATGCACGCGAGCATGCGCAAGGTGGCGGCCGCGATCGGCGCGCGCACCGACCTCTGCTTCCGGTTCGAGTTTCCGGACGGCACCGCCTATCAGAACCGGGAGGAATCCCCTGTCGTCACCGTGGGGTTCCGGGCCGCGCGGGCGCAGTGGAACGTGCTCGCCTTCGGGCACATCGGCTTCCTGGAGTCGTACTTCGCGGGCGACATCGACGTCGCGGGGAGCCTGCCGGCGGCCTTTCGCATCGCATCGTCGTCCGGGTTCGACGGCGGGACCCTGCGCAACCCGCTCCTCATGGTGCGCAACCGCTGGCACGAGTTCCGGTTCTCCAACCGGACCATCGCGCAGGCCAAGGCGAACGCGCGGTTCCACTACGGTCTGGGGGCGGACTTCTACCGCCTCTGGCTGGACGCGCGGCTGCTGATGTACACCTGCGGCTACTGGAAGGAGGGCACGCGCACCGTCGAGGAGGCGCAGGTGAACAAGGTGGAGCACGTGTGCCGCAAGGTGCGCCTGCGGCCCGGCGAGGAGGTGATCGACATCGGCACCGGGTTCGGCGGCTTCATGTTCCACGCGGTCGAGCGCCACGGGATCCGCGGCACCGCGCTCAACACCACCACCGAGCAGTGCGACTGGCTGCGCGACGAGGTCGCGCGGCGCGGCCTCGCGGGGCGCATCGCGGTGCGCGAGGCCGACTTCCGCGAGGTCGACCGGCAGTACGACAAGGTGGTGTCGATCGGCGTGCTCGAGCACGCCGGGCGCGACCAGCTGCGCGCGGTGGTGCAGGCGCACGCCGACTTCCTCAAGCCGGGCGGGCTCGGGATGCTGCACTTCATCGGCCACGTCGGCGTGCGCGACACCGAGTTCTTCATCCGCAAGCACGTGTTCCCGGGCGGCTGGATCCCGAGCCTCGCGCAGACGATCGCGGCGATGGAGGACGCCGGGCTCGAAGTCGTGGACATCGAGAACCTGCGCCGCCACTACGCGCTCACGCTCGACGCCTGGGGAGAGCGCTTCGACCGCAACTGGGAGCGCATCCACGCGCTCGACCCGGCGCGGTTCGACGAGCGCTTCCGGCGCGTCTGGCGCACCTACCTCTACGGCTGCGCGGAGATGTTCCGCTCGCCGCGCGGGCAGACGCACCTCTTCCAGATCGTCTTCAGCAAGGGCAACGTCACCGGGCGCGGCTACCCGATGAGCCGGGCGTTCCTGTACGCGGACGCCGCGGCGCCCGCGCCGGTGCGCGAGCTGCCCGCCGCGGAGACCGCATGAGGCCGCGTTGACGGGCTACGCGGAGCGGCGCGACGGGCTCGCACGCAGCCTGCGCGAGGCGGGCGCCGCCGGCCCGCTGCGGCTCGACAAGCGCACCTCCAACCTCTTCCGCGACCGCGCGGCCGCCCCCCGCCGCCGGCTCGACGTGGGCGGCCTCGATCACGTTCTCGCGGTCGACGCCGCGGCCGGCTGGGTCGACGCGGAGGCGATGACCCCGTACGTGGCGCTCGCCGACGCGACGCTCGCGCACGGCACGATGCCGTGCGTGGTCCCGCAGCTGAAGTCGATCACCCTCGGCGGCGCGGTGGCGGGCGTCGGAATCGAGTCCTCGTCGTTCCGGCACGGCCTGGTGCACGAGAGCGTCCTCGAGCTGGAGGTGCTGCTCGCAGACGGCACCGTCGTCCTCGCGCGGCCCGACAACGAGCACCGCGACCTCTACTTCGGCTTCCCGAACTCGTACGGCACGCTCGGCTACGCGCTGCGGGTCAAGGCGAAGACGCTGCCGGTGAAGCGGTTCGTCCGGCTCGAGCACGTGCACCACACCGACCCGGAGGCGTTCTTCGGCAACGTCGCGGCGGTGTGCGCGTCGCCCGCGGACTTCGTCGACGCGGTGGTGTTCGGGCCGCGGGAGATGGTCACGACCGTCGGCCGGTTCGCCGACGAGGCGCCGTACGCGAGCGACTACACCTACGAGCACATCTACTATCGCAGCCTGCGCAGCCGCGACGAGGACTACCTCGCGACCCGCGACTACCTCTGGCGCTGGGACACCGACTGGTTCTGGTGCTCGCAGAACCTGTTCGCGCAGAACCCGGTCGTGCGCCGCCTGCTCGGCCGCGGACGGCTGAACTCGGTCTTCTACACCCGGGTGATGCGCTGGAACTCCCGGGTCGGCCTCACCCGCTGGCTCGATCGCATCGCCGGGCGGCATCCGGAGTCGGTGATCCAGGACGTCGACATCCCGGTCGAGCGCGCGCCGGAGTTCCTCGATTTCTTCCTGCGCGAAGTGGGCATCCGCCCGCTCTGGGTCTGCCCGTTCCGCGCGCCCGGCCCCGCGGCGCGCTGGCCCCTCTTCCCCACCCGGGCCGACGCGCTCTACGTCAACTTCGGCTTCTGGGACGTGGTGCGCTCCCGCGCGCCGCACCCCGCGGGCCACTTCAACCGCATGATCGAGCGCAAGGTCGTCGCGCTCGGCGGCATCAAGTCGCTGTACTCGGACAGCTACTTCCCGCGCGCGGAGTTCGATGCCATCTACGGCGGGGCGGCGTACGCGGCGCTCAAGGCGCGCTACGACCCGGACGGGCGCCTGCCCGGGCTGTACGAGAAGTGCGTGCTGCGGCGCTAGGCAAAAAAAGGGCGGAACCGTCCGGCTCCGCCCTCGCACTGCACCTCTCCCTCCTCCCCTGCGGAAGCGATCATCGGGCCGCGCGGCGCCGGGCGCCAGAGCCCGGCGCGAGAATTCACAATCCTTTGCACATCGCCCGCGTCAGCGCCGCACCAGGATCGGCAGCGCCAGGAAGACGAGCGCGAGGAGCACGAACCAGGCGAGCGACCACTCGGGGATCGAAAGCCCGAGCAGGCTCCAGGGCTTGAGCGTGCACGGGCCGTCGTACTGGAGCAGAGGCGGCACGATGCGGCCGAGCGCGAGCTCGTCGAGAATGCGCTCGACCGGAGAGCCGGCGCACTTCGCGGCCCGCGCCGGGTCGGACTGGAGCCAGACGTGGTAGGCGCCCGCCGCGGCGCCGGCGACCGCGGCGGCGAGACCGAGGAGCGAGTACACGAGCGTCCCCGCCGCGCCCGGCCGGTGCAGCGCGCCGACGAGCGCGATCAGCGCGATCAGGATGAAGCCCAGGCGCTGCACGACGCACCACGGGCACGGGTCGAGCCCGCGTACGTGCTGGAGATAGAGCGCGCAGCCGAGCAGGCCGATGCACACGACGAAGAGCGCCGTGAAGCTGCGGCCGCTGCGCTCGGCGATGGTGCGGGGATCGGGCATGGGCGGCGGGCGGGACGCGGGTCGCGCGCATGATACCGGTCCGGTGCGCGCCCTGTCGCGGCGCGCTGCGGCGCGCGCGTATAATCCCGCCCTTTGCGGGACACGCCCATGGAAGCCGAACGCGTCAACGCCGTCGCCAACACGCTCGCGGACCTCGCCGGTCGAGCCGCCGAGCTGCGGAGGTATCTTTGACTTCGACGCGAAGCGCGCGCGCCTGGCGCTGATCGCGCGCGAGCTCGAGGACCCGAAGGTCTGGGACGACGCCAGGCGCGCGCAGGACCTCGGCAAGGAGAAGAAGGCGCTGGAGGCGATCGTCGCGAGCCTCGCCGGCATCGACGCCGGCCTGCGCGACGCGCAGGAGCTGTTCGAGCTGGCGCGGGCGGAGGACGACGACGCCACGCTCGCCGCGATCGAGCGCGACGTGGCCGGCCTGGGCAGGAGCGTCGGCGAGCTGGAGTTCCGGCGCATGTTCGCCGACCCGCTCGACCCCAACAACTGCTTCGTCGACATCCAGGCCGGCGCCGGGGGCACCGAGGCGCAGGACTGGGCGCAGATGCTCGAGCGCATGTACCTCAAGTACGCCGAGCGCCGCGGGTTCAAGGTCGAGATCCTCGAACAGTCCGAGGGCGAGGTCGCCGGGATCAAGACCGCGACGCTCAAGGTCGCCGGCGACTACGCCTACGGCAGCCTGCGCACCGAGACCGGCATCCACCGTCTGGTGCGCAAGTCCCCGTTCGACTCCAATGCCCGCCGCCACACGTCCTTCGCCAGCGTGTTCGTCTATCCCGAGGTGGACGAGTCGATCGAGATCGACGTGAACCCGGCCGACCTGCGCATCGACACCTACCGCGCATCCGGGGCGGGCGGGCAGCACGTGAACCGGACCGACTCGGCGGTGCGCATCACCCACCTTCCGACCGGGATCGTGGTCCAGTGCCAGAACGATCGCTCGCAGCACCGCAACCGCGCCGAGGCGATGACGATGCTGAAGGCGAAGCTGTACGAGCAGGAGCTGCGCAAGCGCACCGAGGCGAAGCAGGCGCTCGAGGACGCGAAGACCGACATCGGGTGGGGCCACCAGATCCGCTCGTACGTGCTCGACCAGTCGCGCATCAAGGACCTGCGCACCGGCGTCGAGAAGGGCAACACGCAGGCGGTGCTCGACGGCGACCTGGACGACTTCATCGAGGCGAGCCTCAAGCAGGGCGTCGGCGTCAGGGCCGCTGCGTAGCGCGCCGCGGGACACGCCCCATGCCCAAAGACCAGCCCGCGCCCCCGCCCCAGGACGAGAACCAGATCGTCGCCGAGCGCCGCGCCAAGCTCGCGGCGCTGCGCGCGCAGGGGAGCGCGTATCCGAACGACTTTCGCCGCGAGCACCTCGCCGCCGACCTCCACCGCGCCTACGGCGCGATGACGAAGGAGGCGCTCGCAAGCCAGGCGATCCGGGTCGCGGTCGCCGGCCGCATGATGCTCAAGCGCGTCATGGGCAAGGCGAGCTTCGCGACGCTGCAGGACATGAGCGGCCGCATCCAGGTCTACGTCTCGAACGACCTCACCGGCGCCGAAGCGCACGAGGCGTTCAAGCACTGGGACCTGGGCGACATCGCGGGCGTCGAGGGCACGCTCTTCAAGACCCGCACCGGCGAGCTGACCGTCAACGCGACGCGCGCGCGGCTGCTCGCGAAGAGCCTGCGGCCGCTGCCCGAGAAGTTCCACGGGCTCGCCGACCAGGAGCAGAAGTACCGCGCCCGCTACCTCGACCTGATCACGAGCGAGGAGGCGCGGCGCACCTTCGCCGTCCGCAGCCGCGTCATCCAGGAGATGCGCGCCTTCATGCTCGCGCAGGGCTACCTCGAGGTCGAGACCCCGATGATGCAGCCGCTGCCGGGCGGCGCCGCGGCCAAGCCGTTCGTCACGCACCACAACGCGCTCGACATGACGCTGTACCTGCGCATCGCGCCGGAGCTCTACCTCAAGCGCCTGGTGGTGGGCGGCTTCGAGAAGGTGTTCGAGATCAACCGCAACTTCCGCAACGAGGGCATCTCCACCCGGCACAACCCCGAGTTCACGATGATGGAGTACTACGAGGCCTACCGCGACTTCCGCTACCTCATGGACTTCAACGAGCGCCTGCTGCGCGCGGTCGCGCAGAACGTGCTCGGCACGCTGCAGCTGGCCTACGGCGAGCACGTGGTCGATCTCGGGCGGCCGTTCGAGCGGCTGACGATCACCGGGGCGATCCGCAAGCACCACCCGCGCTGCTCCGACGCCGACCTGGCGGACCGCGCGACCCTGGTGCGCGAGCTCGCGCAGGCGGGCGTCGAAGCGCGCATGGACGCGCAGGTGGCGGAGTTGCAGCTCGCCCTCTTCGAGGCGACGACCGAGCAGCAGCTCATCCAGCCCACCTACATCGTCGACTACCCGGCGGTCGTCTCCCCGCTCGCGCGCCGCAACGACGCCAACCCCGAGATCACCGACCGCTTCGAGCTCTACATCACCGGGCGCGAGATGGCGAACGGGTTCTCGGAGCTCAACGATCCGGAGGACCAGGCGGCGCGCTTCGAGGCGCAGTCGCGCGCGAAGGCCGCCGGCGACGAGGAGGCGATGTACTACGACGCGGACTACATCCGCGCGCTCGAGCACGGCCTGCCGCCGACCGCCGGCTGCGGGATCGGCGTCGACCGGCTGGTGATGCTCTTCACCAACAGCCCTTCCATCCGCGACGTCATCCTGTTTCCGCACATGCGCCCGCAATCCTGACCGCCCTCTCCCCCGACCCTGGGGGAGAGGGTCGGATCGACGATCGACCCGCTTCGCGCGGGGGGTGTGAACGGCATCACGTCCGGTCGGGCGCGGGCCCGCGCGCTGGAACGGATCTGGCTGCGGGGGGCGCAACCCGCAGAGGAATGCGCTGCCATGCCGACCCGCCCGACGCCCTTCGGCACTTTGCAACACTCCGGTGGTGCCCGAGCGGGCACCGCCCAGGCCCGCGCCGTCGCCGCTGGCGGCGTTTCGTCAGTGGGGTGACGCGGTGCGGGACACCACGATCGTCGACGTCGTGGGCCGCCGCGTGTGGACGGCGGCCGGCGAAGCGGCGTTCGAGGCCGAGATTCTCCTCGCCTGCGGCGCGCGCGGACGCGCGCTCGCGGCGCCGGTGAAGCCCGCCCGCCGCGGCCCCGCCGGCATCCGCAGCGCACCGAGCGCGACCGTGGCCGCGATGAACGGCCTGGTCGCTGCGGCGCTGCACGGGCTCGACGCGCGCAGGCAGGACGACGTCGACGCGACGCTCGCCGCGCTCGCCCTCGGCGGCGACGAGCACGCGCGCCGCGCGGCCACCTGCGCGAGCTCGATCGCGGCCGCGCGCGCGGCGGCGCGGGCCGCGGGCGTGCCGCTGCACCGCTACCTGCGCGACGGCCAGCCGGCCCGCATGCCCCTTCCGGTGATCGACCTCTTCGCG
>JAGVSZ010000379.1 GCA_019137045.1 Betaproteobacteria bacterium | reverse complement strand
CCGCTCATGGACGGCATGAACATCGTCGGCGACCTGTTCGGCGCCGGCAAGATGTTCCTGCCGCAGGTGGTCAAGTCCGCGCGCGTGATGAAGCAGGCGGTCGCGCACCTGGTGCCCTTCATCGAGGCCGAGAAGGCGGCCTCCGGCGACGCGAAGCCGAAGGGCAAGATCGTCGTCGCGACCGTGAAGGGCGACGTGCACGACATCGGCAAGAACATCGTCGCGGTGGTGCTCCAGTGCAACAACTTCGAGGTGCTCAACCTCGGGGTGATGGTGCCGGCGCAGAAGATCCTGCAGGTCGCGCGCGAGGAGCGCTGCGACATCATCGGCCTCTCGGGCCTGATCACGCCCTCGCTCGAGGAGATGGCGCACGTGGCGCGCGAGATGGCGCGCGAGGGGTTCGCCCTTCCGCTGCTGATCGGCGGCGCGACCACCTCGCGCGTGCACACCGCGGTGAAGATCGCGCCCAACTACCCCGGCCCGGTGGTGTACGTGCCCGACGCGTCGCGCTCGGTCGGGGTGTGCACCAGCCTGCTCTCGACCGAGCAGCACGCCGCGTACGTCGCCGAGGTGAAGGCCGACTACCAGCGCATCCGCGCGCAGCACGCCGCGAAGAAGGGCCAGGCGCCGCTCGTCGGCCTCGCGGAGGCGCGCGCCAACTACTTCCCGATCGACTGGTCGAGCTACTCGCCGCCGCAGCCGAAGCAGCCGGGACGGCACGAGCTGCGCGACTACGACCTCGCCGAGCTCGCCCGCTACATCGACTGGACGCCGCTCTTCCAGGCCTGGGAGCTGACCGGCAGCTACCCGAAGATCCTCGACGACCCGGTGGTCGGGGAGACCGCGCGCCAGGTGCTCGCCGACGCGCAGGCGATGCTGGAGCGCATCGTGCGCGAGAAGTGGCTCACCGCGAACGGGGTGCTCACGCTCCTGCCGGCCGACGCGGTGGGCGACGACGTCGAGGTCTACACCGACGACTCGCGCCGCACGGTGATGGCGACGTTCCGTTTCCTGCGCCAGCAGACGCAGAAGGCCGACGATCGCCACAACCTCTGCCTCGCCGACTACGTCGCGCCGCGCGCCTCCGGCCGCCGCGACTGGATCGGCGCCTTCGCGGTGAGCGCGGGCCTCGGCTGCGAGGAGCGCGTGAAGGCGTTCGAGGCCGCGCACGACGACTACAGCGCGATCATGCTGAAAGCGCTCGCCGACCGCCTCGCCGAGGCCTTCGCCGAACGGCTGCACGAGCGCGTGCGCAAGGAGTTCTGGGGCTACGCGCCGCACGAGTCGCTCACCTGCGCCGAGCTCATCCGCGAGCAGTACGCCGGCATCCGCCCGGCGCCCGGCTACCCGGCCTGCCCCGACCACACCGAGAAGGGCCCGCTCTTCGACCTGCTCGGCGCGTCGGCGCTCGGCATCACGCTCACCGAGAGCTACGCGATGTGGCCGCCGGCGAGCGTGAGCGGGCTCTACTTCTCGCACCCGCAGGCGCACTACTTCGCGGTCGGCAGGATCGGCCGCGACCAGGTCGAGGACTACGCGCGGCGCAAGGGGCTGGAGTTGCAGAAGACTGAGCGCTGGCTCGCGCCGGCGCTCGCGTACGAAGCGTAGCTACCGGTCCCCCGGCCGCGCGGAGAGGCGCACCGCCTCGAGCGCGCGCGCGTCCCACCCGCCGCCGAGCGCGCGCACGAGCTGGACGCTCGCGCCGAACCGCCGGCCCTGCACGCTGAGCAGCGTGCGCTCGTTGTTGAGCGCGATGGTCTGCGCGGCGATGACGTTCAGGAAGCTCACGATGCCGGCGTTGTACTGGTTCGTCGTGAGCTCGACCGACTGGCGGGCGGCGCGCGTGGCCTCCTCCAGGTAGCGCGCCTCCTCGGCCAGGATCCGCAGCGCCGCGAGGTTGTCCTCCACCTCCTGGAAGCCCGCCAGCACCGTCTGGCGGTACTCGGCCACCTGCCCGTCGTACGCGGCGATCGCCTGGTCGGAGACGGCGCGCCGCAGGCCGCCGTCGAAGAGCGTCTGCGCGAGCGCGGCCCCGAGCGACCAGAACCAGCTCGGCGCCGAGAGCCAGTCGGCGAAGCTCCCGCTGCGGTAGCCGCCCGCCGCCGACAGCGTGAGCGACGGGTAGAACGCGGCCTGCGCGACGCCGATGCGCGCATTGGCCGCGGCCACGGCCCGTTCGGCCGCCGCGATGTCCGGCCGGCGCTCGAGCAGCTCCGAGGGCACGCCGACCGGGATCGCGGGCAGGACCGCCACCACCGCGGTGGCCGGCGCGATCGACAGGTCGGCGGGCGGCACGCCGACGAGCACCGCGATGGCGTGCTCGAGCTGGGCGCGGTCGAGCCCGACGTCCACGCGCTGGGCCTGCGCGCTCTGCAACTGCACCTCCGCCTGCACCACGTCGACCTTGGCCGCGACCCCCGCGGCGTAGCGGTTGCGCGTGAGCTGGAGCGAACGCTCGTAAGCGGCGACGGTCTCGTCGAGCAGTCGGCGCTGGGCGTCGGCGACGCGCAGCGCGATGTAGGTCTGGACGAGCGCCGCCTGCGTGGACAGCCGCGCCGCCTCGAGGTCCGCCGCGCTCGCCTGCCAGTTGGCCTCGCCCGCCTCGACCCCGCGCCGCACCCGGCCCCACACGTCGAGCTCCCAGCTCGCGCTCGCCGCGAGGTCGTAGTTGTTGGAGGTGACGGCCGATGCGCCCGCGCCCGACGGGGAGCGGGTGCGGACGGCGGACGCGCCCGCGCTCACGGTCGGAAAGAGGCCCGCGCGCGCCTGCGCGGCGAGCGCCTGCGCCTGCCGCAGGTTCGCCTCGGCGATCCTGATCGTCTGGTTGGACACGTCCACCCGCGCGGCCAGGGCGTCGAGCTCGCGGTCGCCGAACATCGTCCACCACTCGCCGCGCGCGAGCTGGTCGCGCGGCTCGGCGCGCTTCCAGCCTGCCATCTCCTTGTACGCCGCGGGCGTCCCGGCGTCCGGGCGCACGTAGTCCGGGCCGACCATGCAGCCGCCGAGCGCCAGGACGGCGGCGAGAACGAGGCCGCGCCGGCGCATCACGGCGCCCCCAGCGCGGGGTGACCGGCGCGCGCGAGCCTGCGCCGGCACCAGTGGCGGAACCGGTCCAGGTACAGGTACACGACCGGCGTCGTGTAGAGGGTGAGGAGCTGGCTGAGAATCAGCCCGCCCACGATCGCGATGCCGAGCGGCTGGCGCAGCTCCGCCCCGTCGCCCGATTTCAGCGCGAGCGGCAGCGCACCGAGGAGCGCCGCCATGGTGGTCATCATGATCGGCCGGAAGCGCAGGCTGCAGGCTTGCCGGATCGCCGCGGCCGGCGACTTGCCCTCGGCGCGCTCCGCCTGCAGCGCGAAGTCGACCATCATGATCGCGTTCTTCTTTACCAGGCCGATCAGGAGGAACACGGCGATCAGCGCGATCACGCCGAACTCGGCGCCGAACGCCCGCAGCGCGAGCAGCGCGCCGACGCCCGCGGAGGGCAGCGTCGACAGGATCGTGACCGGCAGGACGAAGCTCTCGTACAGGATGCCGAGCACGAGGTACATCGCCACGATCGCGGCGAGGATCAGCCACGGCTGGCGTGCGAGCGTGGTCTGGAAGCTGCGCGCCGTGCCCTGGAACCCGCCGTAGATCGTCGTCGGCATCCCGATCCGCGCCATCGTGTCCTCGATCACCGCGGTGGCGGTGGAGAGCGACACGCCCTCGGGCAGGCTGAACGAGATCGTGGACGCCGCGAACTGCCCCTGGTGGTTCACCGAGAGCGGCGTGTTGGTGAACTCGTAGCGCGCCACCGCGGCGAGCGGCACCTGCTGCCCGGAGGGCGTGCGCAAGTGCAGGTCCTTCAACGCCTCCGGGCTCTGGGCGTAGCGGGGATCGACCTCCATGACGACGCGGTACTGGTTGCGGTCGGTGTAGATGGTCGAGACGATCGACTGTCCGAACGCGTTTCCGAGCGTGGTGTCGATGAGATCGGGCGTGATCCCGAGCCGCGAGGCGGTCGGCCGGTCGATGACGACCGTCGTCTGCAGCCCGCGCGTCTCCTGGTCGGTGCTGACGTCGGTGAGCTGCGGCACGTCCTGCAGCGCGGCCTGCAGCCGCAGCGTCCAGGTCCGCAGCAGCTCGATGTCGTCGCTCTGCAGGGTGTACTGGTACGACCCGGTGCCCGGGCGGCCGCCGATGCGCACGTCCTGCACCGGCACGAGCCACAGGTTGGTCGCGGGCACCGCCGCGAGCTGCGCGCGCAGCCGCGCGACGACCGCCGTCGCGGAGGCGCGCCGCTCGGCGAGCGGCTTGAGCGCGACGAACATCGTGCCGGAGTTGCGCGAGCCGCCGCCGGTCACCGCGGTCACCTGCTCCACCGCCGGGTCGGCGCGCACGATCTCGACCAGGCGATCCATCTTCGCGCGCGTCGCCGCGAACGAGCTCGACTGGTCGGTGCGGATCCAGCCGATCAGCCGGCCGGTGTCCTGCTGCGGGAAGAAGCCCTTCGGGATGCTCGCGTAGAGGTAGACGTTGAGTCCGACCGTGGCCGCGAGCACCGCGATCGTGACGAGCGAATGGCGCAGCGCCCGGTCGAGGCTGCGCTCGTAGCCCCGGCGCAACGCGTCCTGCCAGCGGCCGATCGCCGCCGACACCCGGCCCTCCGCGCCGGGCCGGGGCCGGTCGAGCAGCCGTGCGCACATCATGGGCGTGAGGGTGAGCGAGACCAGGAGCGAGATCAGGATCGCCACCGAGAGCGTGAGCGCGAACTCGCGGAAGAACCGGCCGACGATGTCGCCCATGAACAGGATCGGGATGAACACCGCGATGAGCGACAGGCTCATCGACACGACCGTGAACCCGACTTCGCGCGCGCTCGCGGTCGCGGCCCCGAGCGGGGTCATCCCGGCCTCGACGTGGCGGGCGGCGTTCTCCAGCACCACGATCGCGTCGTCGACGACGAACCCGGTGGCCACGATCAGCGCCATCAGCGATAGGTTGTTCAGGCTGTAGCCGGCGAGGTACATGAACCCGAACGTCGCCACGATCGACACCGGGACGGCGACCGCCGGGATCAGCGTCGCGCGCACGCGCCGCAGGAACGCGAACACGACCAGGATCACCAACGCCATCGCGATCACGAGGGTCTTCTGGACCTCCACGAGCGAGGCCTTGATGGTCGAGGTGCGCTCCATCGCGACGTCGAGCTCGACCGCCGCGGGAATCGACGCGCGCATCCACGGCAGCAGGTCGTACACGCGCTGCACGACCTCGAGGATGTTGGCCCCCGGCTCGCGATGGATCGTGATCAGCACCGCCGGGCGGCCGTTGCTCGACCCCGCGTTGCGCACGTCCTGCACCGAGTCCACGACCTCGGCCACGTCCCCGAGCCGCACCGCGGCGCCGTTGCGGAAGCTGACGATGAGCGGCAGGTACTCCGCGGCGGTGCGCGCCTGGTCGTTCGCGTAGATCCACCACTGCCGCTCGCCGTCCTCCACCAGCCCCTTCGGCCGGTTCGCGTTCGCGCCCGCGAGCGCGCTGCGCACGTCGCCGAGCCCGATGCCCTGCGCGGCGAGCGCCTTCGGATTGAGCTCGGCGCGCACCGCCGGCAGCGCGCTCCCGCCCACCGAGACCTGCCCGACCCCGCGCAGCTGCGCGAGCTTCTGCCCCAGGACGGTGTCCGCGATGTCGTAGAGCTGCCCCTGGCTCAGGGTGTCGGAGGTGAGCGTCAGCACCATGATCGGCGAGTTGGCCGGGTTCGCCTTGCGGTAGGTGGGGTTGCCCGGCATGCCGGTCGGCAGCTGACCGCGCGCCGCGTTGATCGCCGCCTGCACCTCGGTCGCCGCATCGTCGATGTTCCGGCTCAGGTCGAACTGCAGCACCACCCGGGTCGAACCGAGCGCGGACGACGAGGTGAGCTCGTTGACGCCCGCGATGCGCCCCAGCTGGCGCTCGAGCGGCGTCGCGACCGTCGCCGCCATCGTCTCCGGGCTCGCGCCGGGCAGGCTGGCCGAGACCACGATGACCGGATACTCGACCTGGGGCAGCGGCGCGACCGGCAGCTGCGTGTACGCCACCGCGCCGGCGAGCGTGACGCCGATCGCGAGCAGCGTCGTCGCCACCGGCCGGCCGATGAAGGGCGCGGAGAGGTTCACGGCCGCGCGCCCCGCGCCGTCGGCCGCTCCGGCGGCTCCAGCTGCGGGCCAGGCCGTCTCGCCAGCCGGTCGAACGCCAGGTAGATGACCGGCGTGGTGAAGAGCGTGAGCACCTGGCTCACGATCAGCCCGCCCACCATCGTGAGGCCGAGCGGCTGGCGCAGCTCCGAGCCGACGCCCGTCCCGACCATGAGCGGCAGCGCCGCGAAGAGCGCGGCCAGCGTGGTCATCAGGATCGGCCGGAAGCGCAGCAGGCAGGCCTGGTGGATCGCCGCGCGCGGCGACTTGCCCTCGTTGCGCTCGGCGTCGAGCGCGAAGTCGATCATCATGATCGCGTTCTTCTTCACGATGCCGATCAGCAGGATGATCCCGATCACCGCGACGATCCCGAGCGGCGTGCGGGCGAGGAGCAGGGCCGCGAGCGCGCCGACCGCCGCCGAGGGCAGCGTGGAGAGGATCGTGATCGGGTGGATGTAGCTCTCGTAGAGCACGCCGAGCACGATGTAGACGGTGACGATCGCCGCCAGGATGAGGAGCAGCGTCCCGGACAGCGACGCCTGGAACGAAGCGGCCGCCCCCTGGAACTCGGTCCGGACCGCCACCGGCAGCCCGATCTCGCGCTCGAGCGCCTGGATCGCGTCGACCGCGGCGCCGAGCGAGGCGCCCGGCGCGAGATTGAACGACACGGTCGCGGCGGGAAACTGGCCGATGCGGTTCAGCGCGAGCGGCGCGGTGCCCACCTCGACCCGCGCGATCGCCGACAGCGGCACCTGCGCGCCGGCCGCGGAGGCGACGTAGATCTCCTTGAGCGCGTCGGGCCCGCGCCGGAACTCCGGCTTCACCTCGAGCACCACGCGGTACTGGCTCGCCTGCGTGAAAATGGTCGACACCAGGCGCTGGCCGAAAGCGTTGTAGAGCGCGGTGTCGATCGCCGCCGGCGTGATCCCGAGGCGGCCCGCGCTGTCGCGGTCGATGTGCACGTAGGCCTGCAGGCCGTCGTTCTGCAGGTCGGAGGCGACGTCGGTGAGCGCGGGCAGGGCGCGCATGCGCTCGACCATCCGCGGCACCCACTCCCCGAGCAGTTTCGGATCGGCCGCCTCGAGGGTGAACTGGTACTGCGTGCGGCTCACCCGGTCCTCGACGGTGAGGTCCTGCACCGGCTGCATGGAGAGCGTGATGCCCGGCACCTGCGCCAGCGCGGGCTGCAGGCGCCGGATGACGTCGGAGGCGTGGATGCGCCGCTCGGCGAGCGGCTTCAGGTTGATCAGCATGCGCCCGCTGTTGAGCGTCGCGTTCGTGCCGTCGACGCCGATGAACGACGACAGGCTCTCGACCGCGGGATCGCGCAGGATCACCTTGGCGAGCGCCTGCTGGCGCTCGGCCATCGCGGCGAAGGACACGCTCTGCGGCGCGTCCGAGATGCCCTGGATCACGCCGGTGTCCTGCACCGGAAAGTAGCCCTTCGGCACGACGAGGTACAGCAGGACCGTCAGCACCAGCGTCGCCCCTGCGACCGCGAGCGTCGCGCCCTGACGGTCCAGCACCCAATCGAGCGCGCGCCCGTAGCGCTCGATCGTGCGCTCGAGGAACCGCCCGGAGGCGCGGTAGAAGGCGCCGCGCTCGCGCGGTTCGGTGCGGCGCAGCAGCCTTGCGCACATCATCGGGGTGAGCGTGAGCGACACCACCGCCGAGATCAGGATGGCGACGGCGAGCGTGACCGCGAACTCCCGGAACAGCCGCCCGACCACCTCGCCCATGAAGAGCAGCGGGATCAGCACCGCGACGAGCGAGAACGTGAGCGAGATGATGGTGAAGGCGATCTGGCGCGAGCCCTTCAGCGCGGCCTCGAGCGGGCGCTCGCCCTGCTCGACGTAGCGGGCGATGTTCTCGATCACCACGATCGCGTCGTCGACGACGAAGCCCGTGGCCACGACCAGCGCCATCAGGGTCAGGTTGTTGATCGAGAAGCCGGCGAGGTACATGAACCCGAAGGTGCCGACGAGCGACAGCGGCACCGCCACGCTCGGGATCAGGGTCGCCGGCACGCTGCGCAGGAAGAGGAAGATGACCATCACCACCAGGGCGATCGCCAGCGCGAGCTCGAACTGCACGTCGCGCACCGAGGCGCGGATGGTGACGGTGCGGTCGGTCAGGATGGCGACGTCGACCGCGGCGGGCAGCGACGCCTGCAGCTGCGGCAGCGCGCGCTTGACGCGGTCGGCGACCTCGATCACGTTCGCGCCGGGCTGGCGCTGGACGTTCAGAATAACCGCCGGCACCTCGTTCATCCACGCCGCGAGGCGGATGTTCTCCGCGTCGTCGACGATGTCGGCCACGTCCTGCAGCAGCACCGGCGCGCCGTTGCGATAGGCGATGACCACCGGGCGGTACTCGGCGGCCGAGCGGAGCTGGTCGTTCGCGTCGATCGTGTACGAGCGGCTCGGGCCGTCGAAGCTGCCCTTCGCCTTCTTCACGTTGGCGGCCACGATCGCGGTGCGCACGTCCTCGAGGCCGAGGTTGTGCGCCGCGAGCGCCTTGGGGTTGACCTGGACGCGCACCGCGGGGCGCTGCCCGCCGGAGAGCGTGACCAGCCCCACGCCCGCGATCTGCGCGAGCTTCTGCGCGAGGCGCGTGTCGGCGAGGTTCTGGATCTCCGGCAGCGGCAGCGTCTTCGACGCCAGCCCGAGCGTGAGGATCGGGGCGTCGGCCGGATTGACCTTGCTGTAGACGGGCGGCGCCGGCAGGTCCTGCGGCATGAGGTTCGACGCGGCGTTGATCGCCGCCTGCACGCCCTGCTCGGCGACGTCGAGCGCGACGGGGTCGGGTAGTCGACCTGCGGCAGCGCGGACACCGGCAGCTGGCGGTACGCCACGAAGCCGGCGAGCAGGAGTGCGACCATCAGCAGCGTGGTCGCCACCGGGCGCAGGATGAACGGCCGGGACGGGTTCATGCGCCTACTTCGCGGCCGGGCCGGGCGGCCCCTTCTCCTCCCCGGCCGGGGGTTTGCGGCGCGCGCCCTTGGCCGCGCGCCCGTCGAGCGGCGACTTGAATTCCGGCCGCTCGCCGACCTCGACCCGCGCGCCGTCGCGCAGGCGGTCGGTGCCGTCCACGACGACCACTTCGCCGGGCGCGAGGCCCTCCGTGATCGCGATGCGCTGCCCGTCGACGGTACCGGGCTTGACCGCGCGCACGGCCACGGTCTGGTCGGGCTTGACGACGTAGACGAAGAACCCTTGCGCACCGCGCTGGACTGCGGAGGCCGGAATCACGATCGCGTCGCGCAGCGTGTCGAGCTTCATGCGCACGTTGACGAACTGGTTGGGGAAGAGGGCGTTGTCCGCGTTCGCGAACTGCGCGCGCAGCTTGACCGTGCCGGTCGTCGGATCGACCACGTTGTCGACCGAGGCGAGCACGCCGCTCGCGAGCCTCGTCTTGAGCTCGCGGTCCCACGCCTCCACCGGCAGCTTGTCGCCGCTCTGGACCCGCTTCATCACCGCCGGCACGTCGTCCTGCGGCACGCTGAACACGACGGTGATCGGCTGCAGCTGGGTGATCACCACGAGCCCGTTCGGCTCGTTGCCGGTCACCATGTTGCCCGGGTCGACCTGGCGCAGACCCGCGCGGCCCGAGATCGGCGCGGTGATGCGCGCGTACTGGAGCTGCAGGCGCGCGTTGTCGATCGCGCTCTGGTTCACCTTCACCGCGCCCTCGTACTGGCGCACCAGGGCCGCCTGGGTGTCCACCTGCTGCTTGGCGATCGAGTCCTGCTGGAACAGCGTCCGGTAGCGCTCGAGGTCGAGGCGCGCGTTCTCGAGCAGCGCCTGGTCGCGAACCATCTGGCCCTCGGCCTGTGCGAGCTGCACCTGGAACGGGCGCGGGTCGATCTCGGCGAGGAGTTGGCCCTCCTTCACGAGCTGGCCCTCCTCGAACGCGACGCGCAGCAGCTGGCCGGTGACGCGCGCCTTGACCGCCACGGTGCGCAGCGGCGCCGCGGTTCCGATCCCGGTGAGGTAGGCATCGATATCCGCGTTGCGCGCCGGCGCCGCGACGACCGGAACGGGCGCCGGCGCACCGCCGGACCCGGGGCGCCCGGGCGGGGCGGTCGCCGGCGTCGCGGGCGTCGCGCCGTAGCGCTGGTAGGCGAAATAGCCGCCGCCCAGGATCAACACGGCCGCGACGAGCCAGAGCAGCCCGCGCGCGCCGCGCCGCGCCGGCGCCACGGCCGGCTCCCGCAGCGCCGGGTCGGTGGGACGGTTCATCGGCCCATTAGATCAGAAACCGGGCCGCGGTTTCCTCTCGCCGCCGCAACCGCGTGTAAAGAAAGGTTGCCGGGCCGCGTAGAATCCGCGCGCGGTCCGGTCACCCTCTTTCCCCTTCCAGGAGCATCCATGACCATCAAGCGCCATAACCCCCACGGCGGCATCCTCTCCGACGCGGTTGAACACGGTGGGCTCGTCTGGGTCGCCGGCACGGTCGCCGACGATCTCGCGCAGGACATCACCGGGCAGACGCGGCAGGTGCTCGCGTCGATCGACGCGACATTGGCGCAGGCCGGCAGCGACAAGTCGAAGATCCTGTGGGCGAACGTGTGGGTCACCGACATCCGCAACCGCGAGGGCATGAACGCGGTGTGGAAGGGCTGGATCGACCCGCACAACCTGCCGGCGCGCGCCACGGTGGAGGCGAAGCTCGCCGACCCGCGCATGCTGGTCGAGATCGCCTGCGTCGCGGCGAAGTAGCGCGCCGGCGCGACGCCGACCCGCGGGGCGCCCCCGTGCCCGTGCGGGCTTGAACGCATCCGCGCCAGAGACGGTCTCATCCGCAATGGAGCCTGCGCAGCATTTCCCGGCCGGCTGGCACGCGGTCGCGTGGATCGCGCTGGGCGCGGCGGTCGCGTGGGCATGCGCGCGCGCCGACTGGCGGCGGCTGCGCGCGGGCGCGCAGAGCCACGCGTTCTTCGGCGCGGTCGTGGGCGTGGCGCTGCTGTGGACGATCGGCAGCGGCGTCGGCCCGGTGCGCTTTCACCTGCTCGGCGCGACGCTCTTCTACCTCATGTTCGGCCTGCCGCTCGCGCTCGTCGGCATGGCGCTCGCGGCGGTCGCGGCCACCGTCGCGACCGACCACGGTTGGGCCGCGGTCGCGGAGCGCGTCCTGCTCGCCGGCGTGCTGCCCGTCCTCGTCAGCCACGTCGTGCGGCGCGCGGCGGAGGCGCGCCTGCCGGCCAACTTCTTCGTCTACGTCTTCGTGATCGGATTTCTCGGCGGCGGCCTCGCGATGCTCGTCACGGTCGCGGCGGTGGCCGCGAGCCTCGCGCTCGCCGCCGCCGCGGCGACCGGGCCGCAGAGCGGCGCCTGGCCGGCGCTCGCTCCGCTGCTCGCGTTCGCCGAGGCCACGCTCTCCGGCATGCTGATCACCCTGTTCGTCGTCTACAAACCCGAGTGGGTGGGGACTTTCGACGACGCCCGCTACCTGCGCCGGAGGCAGCCGTGAGGGGCGTCCTCGCGCTCGCGCTCGCCGCCCTGCTCGCGGCGTGCGCACCGGAGCTCGACTGGCGCGAGCTCCACTGGGAGGAGGGCGGGCTCAAGGTGCTCCTGCCCGGGAAGCCGTCGAAGTCCGCGCGCGCGATCGCGCTCGGAGGCGAGACGGTCTCCATGCAGATGCTGCAGACCCAGATGGCGGGCATGGCGTTCGGCGTCGCCTACGCGCCGCTGCCGCACGGCGATCGCGGCGCGCTCCTGTCCGCGGCGCGCGACGTGCTGCTGCGGAACATCGCGGGCACGCTGACCGGCGAACGCGAAGTCGAGGTGCGCGGCGCGAACGCGTACGGGCGCGAGTTCACCGGGGAAGGCGTCGTGGCGGGGACGCCGATGCTGATCGCCGCCCGCCTCGTCGCGGCCAACGGCCGCTTCTACGAGATCGTGTTCGTCGGGCGCAAGGACCGCGCCGGGCGCGTCGACCTGCCGCTCTACCTCGGTTCGCTCACGCTCGTGCCCTGACGGGCGGCGCGCGCGCCGGCTCACTTCACGGCGTAGGTGGTCGCCGGCCCCACCTGGCCGAGCCCCGGGCCCATGTTGTTGATGCACTCGGTGACGGCCGAGAACGCGGTGACGAAGTCGAGCCCGGTCGCGATCAGCGCGAGCGAGAGCATGATCATCGTCAGGCCGTACACGAGCGTGAACGCGAGCACCGCGAAGATGAGGTTGTTCTCGATGACCTGCCGGCCGACCTTGAGCGGCACCGCGGCGCGCGGGTGAACGATGCGCGTGAACTCGCGCAGCGAATGCTTGGCCAGGACCACGACCCGGATCATCTTCATGCCGCCGCCGGTCGACCCGGAGGAGGTCGCGAAGCCGGACAGGTAGAGCATCCACAGCGGCGCGAACATCGGCCACAGCGCGAAATCGGTATTGGCGAAGCCGGTCGTGCTCGCGACCGAGACGACGTTGAAGGCGGCAAAGCGCAGCGCGGTCCAGAACCCCGGGTAGACCGCCGACCACCACAGGTAGAGCGCGATCAGCACCGCGCTGCCGAGCATCGCGAGCACGACCAGTCCCGCCTCCGGGTCGCGCGCGTACGGCCGCCACGAGCGCCGGCGGAGCGCGAGGAAGTGGGTCGCGAAGTTCAGGCTCGCGGCCAGCATGAACGCGATCGTGACCGCCTCGATCGCGGGCGAGTCCCAGTACCCGAAGCTCGCGTCGTGCGAGGAGAAGCCGCCCAGGCCCATGGTCGAGAATGCGTGCACCAACGCGTCGAGCCACGTCATGCCGGCGAGCTTCATCGCCGCGATGCACAGGAAAGTCAGGCCGAAGTAGACCCCCCACAGGCCCTTGGCCGTCTCGGTGATGCGCGGCGTGAGCTTCGCGTCCTTCATCGGCCCGGGCGTCTCGGCGCGGAAGATCTGCGCCCCGCCGACGCCGAGCAGCGGCAGGATCGCCACCGCGAGCACCATCACGCCCATGCCTCCCATCCACACGAGCTGCGTGCGCCACACGTTGATCGAGGGCGGCAGCTGGTCGAGGTTGGAGAGCACCGACGCGCCGGTGGTGGTCAGGCCGGACACCGTCTCGAAGTAGGCGTCGGTGAACGACAGCTCCGGCAGCACCAGCATGAGCGGGAGGGTCGCAAAGGCGGGCAGCACGGTCCAGGCGAGCGCGACCAGCAGGAAGCCGTCGCGCACCTGCAGCTCGCCCCGGTGACCGCGCGCGGCGAGCCACAGGAGCGCGCCGCAGGCGAACGTGACCGCGAGGGTCTCGTCGTACGCGCTCTCCGCACCGTCGCCCAGCAGGTGGGAGATCGCCGCCGGCAGGGCGAGCGAGAGGCCGAAGATCATGAGGATCAGGGCAAAGGTCTGCGCGAGCGGGCCGTAGCGGGCCAGCGCCGGGCGCGGGGCGGGGAGCGGGGGCGGCACGGCGAGCGCGGTCACTTGCGCCAGAACGCCGGGGTGAAGACCACGACCAGCGTGAAGAGCTCCAGCCGGCCGAGCAGCATCGCGATCGCGCACACCCAGATCTGTGGGTCCGTCAGCACCGCGTAGTTGGCCGCCGGTCCGACCTGGCCGAGACCCGGTCCGGTGTTGTTGATGCAGGCGGTGACCGCCGAGAAGGCGGTGAGGAA
>JAGVSZ010000224.1 GCA_019137045.1 Betaproteobacteria bacterium | reverse complement strand
GGCCGATCCCGCCGACTGGCTCGCGGCATTGCAGCACAGCCCCGTGGTGCGCCGCATCGGCCGCGACCCCGAGCTCGGCCAGCCGCTGCTGATCGACGGCCCCGACGACGCCCCCCGCCTCTACCTGCGCCGCTACTGGCAATACGAGCGCAGCGTCGCCGCCGCGGTGGCGACACGTTGCGCGCAGCCTGAGCCGGTCGACGAGGAACGCGCGCGCACCTGGCTGGACCGCCTCTTCCCGGCCACGCCGGGCGCACCGACGCACGAGGAGGCGGTCGACTGGCAGAAGCTCGCCTGCGCGATCGCGCTGCGCGGGCGGCTGAGCATCCTCACCGGCGGCCCCGGCACCGGCAAGACCTACACCGCCGCGCGCCTGCTCGCCCTGCTGCTCGCCACCCACCCGGCGCCGGAGCGCCTGCGCATCGCACTCGCCGCCCCCACGGGCAAGGCCGCCGCGCGCCTGCGCCAGGCCATCGACGGCTCGCTGCAGGCCCTGCAGCACAGCCTGGGCGGACACCTCGACCTCGCCGCGCTGACCCGGCGCATCGGCGCGGCGCGCACCCTGCACGCGCTGCTCGGCGCCCGCCCCGACACCCGGCGCTTCCGCCACCACGCCGGCAACCCGCTCGACGTGGACGTGGTGATCGTGGACGAGGCGTCGATGGTGCACCTGGAGATGATGGCCGCCCTGCTCGAAGCCTTGCCGCCCGGCGCGCGCCTGGTCCTGCTCGGCGACAAGGACCAGCTCGCCTCGGTCGAGGCCGGCGCGGTGCTCGGCGACCTCTGCCGCGACGCCCAGGCGGGACGCTACGACGCCGAGACCGCGCGCTACCTGCTCGCCACCACCGGCGAGGCCCTGCCCGCACGCTACCGGGGGGCGGCGGGCACGGCGCCCGCGCTCGCCCAGCACACCGTGATGCTGCGCGAGAGCCGGCGCTTCGAGGGCCCGATCGGCGCGCTCGCGCTCGCGGTGAACGCGGCGCGCGACCCGGCCCTCCCCGCGCGCCTGCTGCGCGAGGACGCCAGCGGTGCACTGCACGGGGTCGAGGGCGGGCCGGTGGCGGCGGTGATCGCGCTCGCGCTCGACGGCCGCGAGGGCGCCCCCGCCTGCTACCGCGACTATCTGGAGCGGCTCGCGCGCGGGCCCGCGGACAAGGACGGAGCGGCGCACGCGGCGTGGGCGACGGACATCCTGAAGGCCTTCGACCGCTTCCGCGTGCTGTGCGCGGTGCGCGAGGGCGACTGGGGCGTGGCCGGGCTCAACCGCGCGATCGAGCACGCCCTCGCGCGCGCGCGCCTGCTGTCGCCGCGCGGCAGCTGGTACGCCGGGCGCCCGGTCATGGTCACCCGCAACGACCCCGCACTCGGCGTCTTCAACGGCGACATCGGCATCACCCTGCCGGCGGCCGAGGGCGGCGGCCTGCGCGTGCACTTCCTCGACGGCGAGACCTTGCGCTCGGTCGCGGTGAGCCGCCTCGCCCACGTCGAGACGGCGTTCGCGATGACGGTGCACAAGAGCCAGGGCTCGGAGTTCGAGCACACGGCGCTGGTGCTGGCCGCGCAGAGCGGCAACGTGCTCACGCGCGAGCTGATCTACACCGCCATCACGCGCGCCCGCAAGGCCTTCAGCCTGGTGGCCGAGCGCGCGGGCTTGCTGGAAAATGGCGTGCTGCAGGCGACCCGACGCGAAAGCGGGCTACTCGCCTTTCAAGGAGCGGCGTGATGATCAGGACGTTTTCCGCCATGCGCGGCCTGGCACTTTGCCTGCTCGCCACCTGGTGTATCGGTGGCTGCGCCGTCACCGCGGTCGCCGGCGCCGTGGTCACGGTCGCGGCCACCGCGGTCAGCGTGACCGCGACCGTGGTCGAGACCACGGTGGACGTCGCCGCCGCGGGTGTGGATGCGGTGGTGGGGGAGGACGAGGAGGAAGAAGCAGAAGAATGAGCGGCGGCGTTCTGCATGCTGGTCGCATCCCGAGCCGCTTCGTTCGCGGCTTGCGCCGCTCCT